>JBOHCP010000001.1:0-35236 GCA_050698875.1 Streptosporangiaceae bacterium
GACGTGCACTCGGGCGTGACGACGGTCTCCGACTGCGGGTCGGTCGGCGTGGCCAACCTCGGCGTCTTCCCGGCCTACATCGTGCCGAACGCCAAGACCAGGGTGATCACCATGGTCAACGTCGGCAGCTACGCGCACACCATGCCAGGCCCGGCGGACGTGAACTCGCTCGACGACATCAACCGGGACGCCCTGGCGAAGGCCGCCGAGCACAACCCTGGCCTCATCGCCGGGGTCAAGCTGCGGATCGTCGGCCCGGCCTTCGGCGAGATCGGCGAGGACATCATCACCAAGGCCAAGGCGGCGGCCAGGGACCTCGGCGTCCCGCTGATGGTGCACATCGGGGACTTCACCGCCAAGGACGCGGCGTCGGCAACGCGGCGCGGGGAGCTGACCCGCTTCCTGCTCAAGACGTTCGAGCCGGGCGACATCCTCACTCATCTGTGCACCCCGAACGCCGGCCGTGTCCTCGACCCGGCGGGCCGGCCCTACCCGGAGGTCGCCGAGGCGCGCGCCAACGGGGTCGTCCTGGACTCCGCGCTCGGCCGCGGCAACTTCGGCATCGAGGTGGCCAGGCGGCAGGCCGACGTCGGGCTGTATCCGGACACCATCAGCAGCGACCTGACCGCACTGGGCCAGACGTTCCACAGCCTGCTGGAGTGCATGGCCAAGTTCATGTCGGTCGGCTACAGCCTGGCCGACGTGGTCAGGGCCACCACATCCAGCGCGGCCGCGGCCCTCGGCCTCGGCGATACGATCGGCGCGCTCGCGGTCGGCCGCGACGCGGACATCACCCTCCTGGACGTGGCCGAGGGTGACTTCGTCTTCACCGACACCACCGGCCTCCAGTTCCGCGGCGGTTACGGGCTGGCGCCGGTCTACACGCTCAAGGCAGGCGAAGAGTTCTCACCAGGGTGGGGCACGCACCCCTGGGGCTGGCTGCCTGCCTCGGCCTGAGCTGTCAGCACCGGCCTCGCGCCGCGGCTGCGAGCCCGGTTTGGGCGGACTCGTCGCTTAGATGCGCCGAGCGCAGGCTCCCTTTCGTCACGCGAAATTATGTCAGCCGCGGCATTGCGCTCGCGATGAGGCGTATGCCAACGTCGGCATGACACCGCGCGAGATAACCGGCAGCCGGCCTGCGGCGCCGGGTGAACTGCGGGCGACCCTGAGGGTCATGACGATGCGAGCCGGCGGCTGAGCCGTGGCCGCAGAAAGGTAAGGCCTGATGAGCATCCTGGGCACCCGGGTAGTGCGGACTGAGGATCCGCGGTTGCTCACCGTCGGCGGGACCTACGTCGATGACGTGCGGGCTCCGGAGCTGGCACAGGTGGCCCGGGTCACGTTCGTACGCAGCCCGATCGCGCACGCGCAGATCACCGGCATCGATACCGCGGCGGCGCTCGAGGCGCCAGGGGTGATCGCGGTGCTGACCGTGGCCGACATGGACGACCTGCCGCCGCCACCGCCGCTACCGGAGGGCGAGCCCGCCCCAGGCAGCGAGGCCGCCCCGCTGCCGATGGGCGGCCATTGGGCCGAGCCATTGCTGGCCGTCGACCGGGTTCGCTTCGTCGGCGAGCCGGTGGCGATGGTCATTACCGACGACACCTACCAGGGCGAGGATGCCGCCGAACTGGTCAGCGTCGACTACGAGCCGCTGCCCGCCGTGGTGGGTTTCGACGCCGCGCTGGCCGGCGGCACGCTGTTGTTCCCGCCGGCTGGCAGCAACGTCGCGGTCACGGCCGGCGGGCCGGCCGACGGGGCCTGTTTCGACGGCTGTGACGTCGTGGTCGAGCGCACCATCCTGAACCAGCGCCTGGCGCCGGTGTCGATGGAAGGCCGCGCCACCGCGGCCAGCTGGGCCGACGGCAAGCTCACGGTCTGGGCCAGCACGCAGAACGCCCAGATCGGCAGGTTCATCCTGGCCGGGGCGCTCGGGCTCGACCCGGCTGCCATCAGGGTCGTGGCGCCCGACGTCGGCGGCGGCTTCGGCGCCAAGATCGGCGTGGACCGGGACGGGCTGCTGGTCGCCTGGGCCGCCAAGCACACCGGGCGTGCGCTGCGCTGGGTCGAGACCCGCAGCGAGAACCTGCTCGGCATGACGCACGGCCGGGCTCAGCGGCACCACATCAAGATCGGCGGGACCAGGGACGGCCGCATCCTGGCGTACCGCATCGAGGTCCTGCAGGACACCGGCGCGTACCCGCGGATGAGCGGCTTCCTGCCGTTCCTGACCTGCCTGATGGCGTCAGGCCCGTACGACATCGCCCACGTGGAGACCGCGAACCGCGTGGTGGTGACGAACACGACGCCGGTCGGAGCCTACCGGGGAGCCGGGCGGCCAGAGGCGACGGCGGCGGTCGAGCGCGCTGTCGATCTGTTCGCCGCCGAGATCGGCATGGACCCGGCGGAGGTACGCCGGATCAACCTGGTGCCGCCCGACAAGTTCCCGTACAGCTCGGGCGGGGGCGCCGTCTACGACAACGGCGAGTACGTGAAGGTGCTGGACACGGTGCTGGCCGCCGCCGGCTACGCGGATCTGCGGGCCGAGCAGGCACGGCGCCGGGCGCGCAAGGATACTCTGCAGCTCGGCATCGGCGTGGCCAGCTACGTCGAGATCACCGCTGCCGACGCGGCGGGCGGCGAGACGGCCAGGCTCGTGGTGCACGACGACGGCACCGCGACGGTCTACACCGGCAGTTCTGCGCACGGCCAGGGCCACCACACCGCGTGGGCGATGCTGGTCGAGGGTGAGCTCGGCATCCCGATGGACAAGGTCACGGTGGTGCACGGGGACACCGATCTGGTCCCGCTCGGCACTGGCACCTACGCGTCCCGGTCGCTCCAGCTCGGCGGCACTGCGGTGCACATGGCTGCCGTCGATGTCAGGGAGCAGGCCCGCAGCGTCGCGGCCGGGCTGCTGGAGGCCAGCGAGGCGGACCTGGAGCTGGACACCGAGCGCGGCGCCTGGCAGGTCCGCGGTGACCCGGCGTCGAGCCGCAGCTGGGCCGAGGTCGCGGCGCACGCCGGTCCCGACGGGCTGGCTGCCGACGCCAATTTCCAGAGCCAGCCCACCTTCCCGTTCGGCACCCACCTGGCAGTTGTCGACGTCGACGTCGAGACCGGCAAGGTCCGGCTGATCCGGCACGTGACCGCGGACGACGCGGGGACCGTGCTCAATCCGCTGCTCGCCGAGGGGCAGCGGCATGGCGGCATCGCGCAGGGCGCGGCTCAGGCGCTGCTCGAGGAGATGGTCTACGACCCCGATGGCAACCCGGTCACCGGGACGCTGGTGGACTACGCCGTGATCACCGCTGCCGAGCTACCCAGTTTCGAGCTACTGGCGAGCGAGACACCCGCCACCACCAACCCGCTCGGCGCCAAGGGCATCGGCGAGGCCGGCACCATCGGCGCGACGCCCGCCGTACAGAACGCCGTCGTGGACGCCGTCAGCCATCTCGGCATCAGGCACATCGACATGCCAGCCACTCCGGCGAGGGTCTGGGCCGCCATCGACGAGGTAACAGCAAGGACCGCAACCCGGGAGGGCCAGTGAAGGTCACCGTGACCGTTAACGGCAGCCAGGTCGCCGCCGAGGTACCAGATCGCACGCTGCTGGTGCATTTCCTGCGCGACGTGGCCGGCCTGACCGCTACCAATATCGGCTGCGACACCAGTTCGTGCGGCGCCTGCACGGTCCTGCTCGACGGCCGCTCGGTGAAGTCCTGCACGCTGCTCGCCGCGCAGGCAGACGGCCGCTCCGTGATGACGCTCGAAGGCCTGGCCAATGGGGACGGCGAGCTCCACGCCGTACAGCGCGCGTTCCGTGCCGAGCACGGGCTGCAGTGCGGCTTCTGTACGCCCGGCATGGTGCTGGCCGCCGTCTCCCTGCTGGCGGAGAACCCGGACCCCAGCGAGGCCGAGGTACGGACCGCGCTTGAGGGCAACCTGTGCCGGTGCACCGGCTATCACAACATCGTCCGCGCCGTCCTTGCAGCGGCTGGCGAAAGGGGGGCTCGTTGATCCCGGCGCCCTTTACCTACAAGCGAGCCTGGTCCGTCGACGAGGCGGTGGATCTGGTGGCGAGCGACGGCGAGGACGCCAAGTTCCTGGCCGGCGGGCACTCGCTGCTGCCACTCATGAAGCTACGCCTTGCCGTGCCGCTGATACTGGTGGACGTCGGCCGGCTCGCCGAGCTCAGCTATATCAGGGACGAGGGCGACCACATTGCCGTGGGCGCGACGACGACGCACGGTCAGCTGGCCGCCTCGAGCCTGCTCCAGGCGGACCTGCCGCTGCTGGCCCACGCCGCCGGACAGGTTGGCGATCCGCAGGTCAGGCACTGCGGCACGATAGGCGGCTCGCTGGCGCACGCCGATCCGGCCGCCGACCTGCCTGCCGTCGCGCTGGCGCTGGACGCCTCGCTGTTGGCCAGGGGGCCAGCGGGCAGTCGCGAGATCGCGGCAGCGAACTTCTTCCGCGGCCTGTTCGAGACGGCCCTGGAACCCGGCGAGCTGCTGACCGAGATCCGGTTCAGCAAGCCCAGCGAGCCGGGCTGGGCGTTCCAGAAGTTCACCAAGCGGGCCATCGACTGGGCGATTGTCGGCGTGGCCGTCCAGGGCGGCCGGGTGGCGCTGGTGAACATGGCACAGACGCCGGTGCGAGCCGACGCCGTCGAGTCGGCGCTGGCCGGGGGTGCCTCGCCAGCCGAGGCCGCGGCGCACGCCGCCGAGGGCACGAGCCCGTCAGAGGACCTGAATGCCACCCGTGCCTACCGCGAGCACCTCGCGCGGGTGCTGGTACGACGGGCTCTTGTGGACGTGCAGGCAGCAGGCTGACCCGGCCCAGCCGAGAGTGAAGGCGCCGCTGCCGTCCCTGGAGGACGGCAGCGGCGCTTTTCGGTGGCGGGTGGCTGGCCTGGCCCGGTGCTGGGCGGACGTTCAGTGCTCGTGGATCAGGACACCGCGCACGTTCTTGCCGTCAAGCAGGTCCTGGTAGCCCTGGTTGACGTCCTCGAGCCGGTACGTGCTGGTCACCAGTTCGTCCAGCTTGAGCCGGCCGGACCGGTAGAGCTCGAGCATCCGCGGGATCTCGTCGAACGGGTTGCCGCCGCCGAACAGCGCGCCCTTGATCTCCTTCTCGAACAGGGTGAGCGCGAAGCTGGGCAGCTTGATGTTGATCTTGTCGGGGCCCGCGAGACCGGTCACGACGACGCTGCCGTGCTTACGCACGGCGTTGAACGCGGCCCCGATGACTTCCTCGGTCACCACGCCGACGGTGACCAGCGCGTGATCGGCGCCCACACCGCGGCTCAGCTCGGTGACCAGCTCCTGTGCCTCCTCGGCGCTGGCCGCGGTGTGCGTGGCTCCGAGTCGCTCGGCAATCTCACGCTTGTTGGGCAGCGGGTCTACGGCGATCACGTGCTGCGCGCCCGCGAACGCGGCGCCCTGCACGGCGTTGATGCCCACCCCGCCGATCCCGTAGATGACGACCGTGTCACCGGCGCGGACGCCACCAGAGTTCACCGCGGTGCCCCAGCCGGTCGGCACGCCACAGCCGACGAGCGCCGCGACTGTCAGCGGGACGTCGTCGTCGATCTTGATGCACGAGTGCACCGACACGGTCGCGTACTCCGAGAAGGTACCGACAAGGCACATCTGGCCGAAGTCCTCGCCACCGGCGTGCAGCCGGAACGAGCCGTCGGGCAGGCAGTTGTCGACGAGCAGCGCGCCGAGGTCGCACAGGTTGGACTGACCGCGCGAGCAGAACCGGCAGCGACCGCACACGGGCAGGAACGAGCAGACCACGTGGTCGCCCGGCTTGAGCCCGGCCACGCCCGCGCCGACCTGCTCGACGACCCCCGCGCCCTCGTGGCCGCCGACGATCGGATACCGGACGGGAATGTCCCCGGTCCGCACGTGGTCGTCGGAGTGGCACAGGCCCGACGCAACGTACCGGATCAGAACCTCGCCGGCCTTGGGCGGGTCGAGTTCCAGCTCGACGATCTCCCAGTCCCGGCCGACGCCTCGCAGTATCGCTGCCCTTGTCTTCACATTGCTCTCCCGGCGGTCCTGCTCACGCTGACGGACTTCTCGACGGCCACTTTGAGCGGCCTCGATACGATTGTCAATGTGACTGCGGCCAAGAACGCTGGACGACTACTGTGCCTGGCACCATGCGCCGTTCCGGCGGCTGAGTGCGGGGTCCGGCCGGTCGGCCGACCGCGAGATCTGCGACCCTGAGGGGGACGCGGTACTGTCTGCGCATCAGCGTGCATTGACTGCGACCCGGGGGCGCTGTGCCAGTATCGTCAGGTAGTCCTGGCCGCGGTTTCGCGGGGCCTGCAGGACCGAGCGGACAGCGGTAAGCTCTACAAATCGCCCGACACGGATAATTCACGTAGTATACCCAGGATTGGGGCCAGGGGGCACTCGATGTGGGATCGGGAGCAAGAGCCGATGGATGCTGCGAAGTACTCCGTCGTCATCCCCGTCTACAACGAGCAGGAGTCGCTGCCCGCCCTGTTCAGCCGCCTGCGCGCGGTCATGGGCCAGCTGGATGGCCCCGCCGAGGTCGTGCTGGTGGACGACGGCAGCCGGGATGCCAGCTACCGCCTGATGGCCGAGGCCAACAGGCAGGATCCGCGATTCAAGGTCGTCCAGCTGTCCCGGAACTTCGGCCACCAGATCGCCATCACCGCGGGCATGGACGTGGCCGCCGGCCAGGCCGTCGTGATCATGGACGCCGACCTGCAGGACCCGCCAGAGCTCATTCCTGAGCTGGTGGCCCGCTGGCAGGAGGGCTACGAGGTCGTTTACGCCATCCGGGAGCAGCGCGAAGGCGAGACGATCTTCAAGCGCAAGACCGCCAGCATGTTCTATGGGCTGCAACGTCGGCTGGCCGAGACAGACCAGCCGGTGGAGGTGGGCGACTTCCGGCTTGTTGACCGTCGTGCCCTGGATGCGTTCCTGCAGATGCGCGAGCGGAACAGGTACGTCCGCGGAATGTTTTCCTGGATTGGTTTCCGCCAGACTGCCGTACCGTACACGAGGGCGTCGCGCGAGGCCGGGCGGAGCAAGTACCCGCTGCGAAAGATGGTGCGGCTGGCGCTCGACGGCTTTATCGGATTCTCCACCGCGCCACTGCGATTCGCGCTGACCATCGGCCTGCTCATTTCGGTGGGCGCAGTTCTCTACGGCATCACGCTGATCGCGATGAAGCTGGCGGGCGCGGGCTCCTATGTGCCTGGTTATGCTTCGTTGCTGGTGACGATCACCTTTCTTAGCGGCGTCCAGCTGATTGTGATTGGCATGGTTGGCCAGTACGTGGCCCGTATTTACGACGAGGCGAGGGCGCGCCCGCTCTACCTCGTCCGGGATGCGCGCGGTTTCGCCCGCGGTAGCCAGGCCGATGACACGCTGTGGCCGGCCGCCAGCCGGGACTCGCTGATCCGCGGCCAGCGCGTGCCGCCGTTGCCGCCGTCATGAAGGCACCGCTGAGCCGGCCTGGCCAGGGATCCGCGGCAGTCGCGGGCTCCGCGGTGGCGGACCACGCCGAGCCGGCCGCCGCCCCGCTGCCTGCGCCGCCGCCCTGGTACTCCCGGCCCGCGACGCAGGGCCTTTTCGCGCTCCTGCTGTACGCCGCCGCCTGGCTCACCACCGTCGGCCGGCACACGCTGCACCACGTCGGTGACGCGCATCTCGATCAGCGGAGCATGGACCCGAACTTCTACACCTGGTCCCTGCAGTGGTGGCCCTACGCCATCGGGCACGCAGTGAACCCGTTCTATTCCCACCTGGTCTGGGCCCCGCACGGCCATTCGCTGGCGTGGGTGACCACGGTTCCGCCGATCGCCCTGCTGGCCGCGCCGCTGACCCTCACGGCCGGTCCGATCGTGGCGTTCAACCTGCTCGCCACGCTGGCGCTGCCGCTGTCCGCGTGGGCGGCGTTTGTCCTGTGCCGTCGGCTGACCCGGAAGTTCTGGCCTGCCCTGGTGGGCGGCGCCGTTTTCGGCTTCTCCGCCTATGAGATGAACCACCTCGCGGCCGGGCAGCTCAACCTGACCTACAGCCTGCTGATCCCGTTGCTCGCTTATCTCGTCGTGCTCTGGCGCGAGAACGCCATCAGTTCGCGCATGTTCGTGATCGTCGCCGGCATAACGATGGCGGTGCAGTTCTACTTGTTCCTGGAGACCTTTGCCGATCTCACCGCCGTCCTGGTCCTCGCGCTGGTGGTCGGCCTCCTCGTGGCGGGGAGAGCGCACCGGGCGGAGGTGCTGCGCCTCGCCAGGTCGCTGACCTATGCCTACGGGGTGGCCTTCCTGCTCGCGCTGCCCTATCTGGCCTACGCGCTGACCAGCAGGACGCCTGCGCTGAAGGCCGACACCAGCCTTGACCTGCTCAGCCTCGTCGTGCCGAGGCCAGATCGCATCACCGGGGCGTCCTGGCTGCACGATCTGGCCAAGGCACCGGTCGAGGTGTCCTTGGCCGGCTACGTGGGCCTCCCGCTGCTCGCGCTCGCGGTACTGCTGCTCGTGACGGGCTGGTCCAGGCGGCTTGTCCGGTTCCTGGCGTGCATGCTGGTGGTCATCATCGTGGCGTCGCTGGGGCCGGCGCTGAACTTCGACGGCGGCCGGGTCGTCACGCTGCCCTGGTTCTGGCTCTGGCGCTTGCCGATCGTGCGCAACGCCTATCCCTCGCGGCTGATGCTGTTCGCGTTCCTGGCGCTGGCCGTGATGACGGCGCTGTGGCTAGCCAGCACCTCGAGCAGATTGTGGCTCAGGGTGCCAGTCGCGGCGCTGATCGTCGTGGCGCTCTACCAGGACGCGGCCATCATCAACGTGGCGCATCACAGCACGGTGCCGGCCTTCATCGCCAAGGGCACCTACCGGCATCAGCTGTCGCCAGGCGAGACCGTGGTGGTGGTGTCCAGCATTGGCAACGCCGGCATGCTGTGGCAGGCCGACACCGGCTTCTACCTGGGGCTGGCCGGCGGCTACCTCAATCAGTCCATCACCCGGCGTTCTGATCTGCCCCGGCCGGTGCAGCGGCTCGCCCACGCCACACCGGCCAACGTGCGGAGCTTCGAGGCCTACGTCAGGAAGGACAGGATCGGCGCGATCTTGCTCGATCGTAACCACGAGCCGAAGTGGGTGGGGATCTTCTGGCGGATGGGCCTCAAGGGGCATGACACCGGCAACGTCGTGGTCTATCCGCTCAACGGCTGCCGGTCCTGCCGCCGCCTCGGCTGGTCGCAGATCGAGCATGGCGGCAGCCAGACGGCCCTGGGTTCGGCGACCTCACCGCCGACGTAGACCCGCCCGGCGAGCTGCAGGACGCGGCCGGCTCCTCGCGGGTCAGGCCGGATATCGAATCGTCCGCAGGTCGTCCAGCACGACGAGCCGCGCGCCGATCGCCTTGAGGGACGCGCTCCGGGCGCCAACCGGTGGCCCGCCGTTCACACCCTGGACGCAGCCCGGCTGTTCCGCCTTGCGCTGGAGCCGCCCCTGCTGGCTCGCGGCTGCACGGCGTGGCCGAGGATGGCGCGCCCTTTCGCGAGTTCGCCGAGACCACCGGCGGCAACCTCGGGCTGCCGACGGCCAGCATCGCGCCCGAGGATGCAGCCGCACATCTCGGCTACCTCGGCGCCTTCGTCTCCGCGGACAACCCCACCTCCAGCGCGCTGACCCGTCCCCGTGCCCGATCACCGGGTCACCAGCGTGGCCGGCCAGGCGGTCGCGGACGGCCGCGGCGACGCGGTCTAGCCACTGCGGTTCCTGGCAGGCGTTCAAGTCGGCGTCGCGGTCTTCAGGCCTGGGCCACAGCCCTGGCTCGGTGTGATCCCAGCCGGCCCACGACGGGGATGGAGCCAGGCTCAGCACCGACGATGGGTCCGGGGCCAGCTCGACGAGGCGGGCCAGCGCAGCCGCCGACTGCACGGCCAGCTCGCTGTCCGCCGGCGGCTCGCCGACGTCCGGCACGAGCGTTTCGGCAGACGCGGCATAGCCGTTCAACGGCTGCACGTCCACCAGCGGCTCGGGGCACGGAAAGCCAGCCGTCCACAGTGCCCGGTGCACGACCGCGCAACCGACCAGCCGCGAGCCGCGGGGCCGCACCTTGACGACCACCTCCCGGCCGTCCCTCAGACGCAGCCCCTGCACCGTGGACAGGTAGCCGGCCTCGAACAGCACCGCTACGGGGGTGCGCCCAGCCACCGCGTGCACCAGACGCCGAGCACGTCCATGCCCACGGCGGGGCGGCGGGACTCGGGCACCACCCCATCGTGCCGAATACCGCCCCGGTGTTGCTAATGCGGCGGTTGTTGACGCGGCTACGGCGAGCGGAACAGGCGGCCGCCGACCTCAAAGGAACGCGGCGCTCTCGCCCGCCTACGGCGCCGGGCAGCTATCCGGCGGGCAGGTCCGGCAGCCGCCGTAGTGCTCGCGGCGGCGTCTCACCCGCACCGACCGCGGCTCTGGCGGCCGGAACAGCCGCCCGAGCTCGAGGCACCTGCGCTCGCCTGAGAGCCGGCTGCGTCCGAGTCAATTCCCGCGGCCGGCAGATGGGTCCTGGATACCGCCTCAGGCAAGCTGAAGCGCGGCTTGGCCCTCCTGCTCGTCCTGTTGGATCTTCAGGGCGGCCGGATGCGCCATACCTACTGGATCGACAAGACGATGCTCAGCGCGCCGATTCCCGGGGCCAGCCATGGAACTGTCCGGCGCGGAGCCTGAGAGTGCGCCGCAGGCGTCCGGGCCACGAATGGCCAGTCCGATTGCCGCCGAGGGAGCCAAGGTTGCCGTCGAGGGAGCCAAGGTTGCCGCCGAGGGCGTTACCTCCGCCTGCTGCGGCGGCCGCACCAGCCCATCTGGTTGTGTCAACAGGCCCTCCGGTCTGGGCGCCTGCATGTGCGGCGCCGAATCTCAGGGCAATGCCATAACAGGCATTCACATGGCAACCGCTGTGAGAATGTGGCACGGAAGAAGAGAACCTACGGCCTGAAGAAGCAGCTCGCCAGCAGACAGCCGGCCAGCAGGAATGGGCCGAATGGCACGCTGCCGCCACGGAAGGACGCGCGCCCCGACGCGAGCAGCCAGATGCCGTAGGCGGCCGCCAGTACGAACGCCGCGAACAGCGCCGACAGCAGCACGGTCCAGCCGAACCACGCCGCCAGGGCGCCCGTGCTCAGCCCGAGCTTGGCGTCTCCCAGACCGGCTGCTCCCGGCCTGGCCAGCGCGAGCAGCGCGAAGAACGCTGCGACGGCGAGCGCTCCGAGGCCGGCTCTGCCGAGAGCCCGCCAGTCTCCGGAGACCGCCGCCGCGGCGGTCAGGCATGCTGCGGTGCCGGCGAGGCAGCCGCCGGTGAGCGCGTCGGGCAGCCGGCGCTGCCGGACATCGATGATCGCCATCGGCACCCCGCAGGTCGCCAGCCAGCAGGCGGCGGCCGCCACCGCGGCGGGGTGCAGCCGCACCGCGATGCCGAATGCGAGCGCGGCCAGGGCGAGCGACGTGAAGAAAACAGCAGTCGGCCGAGCCCGGCGCCTCGGCGCGGTGCTTGCGCGGGCGGCCACGGTCCGGTGCGCCGCCGCGGCGTCTGCGGATTCGCTGGCTCCGTCAGCCGGCCTGGGCGTGCCGAGCGCCACCGCCAGGGTGCTGGCTGGCCAGCCGCAAGCTGCGGCGAGGACAGCGACCCCAACCGGGAACAGCAGGTGCATGCGAGCTCCTGTCCGGCGGACACTTCGGGCGATGCAGCCGCGAACGGGGGTGTAGTGCAGGGTGCCGACACCAGTGTCACACCCCTGCGGGTGCCAGCATGCGAGATCATGGTGCCAAGGTAAGGAGAGCCAGCATTGATTTGGGATGACCTACTCGGGTACTGCCTCACCAAGCCAGGCGCCTGGCAGGACGAGCCTTGGGACGGCGATGTGGTGACGAAGGTCGGCAGCAAGATCTTCGCGTTCCTCGGGTCGCAGGCGGCCCGCAGCGTCGGACTCAAGTGCGGTGCCAGCCGCGAGGTCGCCGACGAGTGGCTGGCCCGGTTTCCCGGTGACGCGACGGTGATGCCGTACATCGGCAGGTCTGGCTGGAACAGCCTGCAGATCGGCGGCGGCATCCCCGACGACGAACTGCTCGAGGTGATCGACGCGTCCTACGACGCGGTCGTCGCCAAGCTGCCAAGGAAGGACCGCCCGACATGACCTGGACTGCGCCCGACGTGCACCGCGCGGAGCCGCCGAACGTCGCTGACGAGCGGACAGCGCTGCAGGGCTGGCTCGACTATCACCGGGCCACGCTGCGGTGGAAGTGCCAGGGCCTCACCGGCGAGCAGCTGGTCATGCGGCCGGTGCCGTCCTCGACGCTGTCCTTGCTCGGCCTCGTGCGGCACATGGCCGAGGTAGAGCGCGCCTGGTTCCTGGAGCGGTTCGCTGGCCAGCCCGATCTGGCTGAGCTCTTCTGCACCGACGAGTATCCGGATGGCGACTTCGACCTGGCCGGGGCCGTCGGCGCCGACGCAGACTTCGCCACGTACGCCGCCGAGTGCGTGGCCGCCGACGACGTGGCTCGCGGCCGGTCGCTGGACGACACGTTCGTGCGCAAGAATGGCGAGACCCTGGACCTGCGGTGGATCTACCTGCACATGATCGAGGAATACGCGCGGCACAACGGCCACGCAGACCTGATCCGCGAGCTGATCGACGGCGCGACCGGCGACTAGCGCAGGCCCGCCAGCCGGGCGACGGTCTCGTCGAGCTCGGTCACCAGCGAGCGCATGAGGTCCGCCACGGGCCTGACCTCGTTCATCCGGCCGATGATCTGGCCGACTGGCAGCGGGATGACATCCGGGTCCCCGGCGAGCATTAGCCGCTGATGCGCCTCCGCGACCAGCAGGTTCTGCAGCGGCATGGGCAGCGGATCGGGAGCATCAGGCTCGGACCACGCGGCTGTCCACCGGTTCTTGAGCAGCCGGGCGGGCTTGCCGGTGTAGATCCGCGACCGGACCGTGTCCGACGACGTGGCCGCCAGCAGCGCATCCCGCATCGCCGGCAGCGGCGACAGCGCTGCATACTCGGCGGTAACCAGCCACGCCGAGCCCATCCACGCGCCCGCCGCGCCGAGCGCGAGGGCCGCGGCGACCTGCCTGCCGCTGCCGATCCCGCCGGCCGCCAGCACCGGCACCTGCGGTCCGACGGCGTCCACCACCTCGGGCACCAGCACCATGGTCGCGATCTCGCCGGTGTGCCCGCCGGCCTCGTAGCCCTGGGCGACCACGATGTCCACGCCGGCCGCCACGTGCGACCGGGCATGCGCCGCCTTCCCTGCGAGCGCAGCCACGAGCATGCCGCGGTCGTGCGCGCTGGCGATGACGTCAGCAGGCGGCGAGCCCAGCGCGTTGGCGATCAGGCGGGCACGATGCCCGAGCGCCACTTCCACCTGCGTCCTCGCCACCGAGTGCAGCCAGCCGAGCACGCCGTCGGCGCTGCGGGCGCCCGGTGGCAGCGGCGGCACCCCCAGCTTCGCCAGCGTCTGCGCCACGAAGTCACGATGGCCGGCCGGGATCAGCTGGTTCAGGTCGATGGCCGCGCCCTCGGTCGGGATCGTGGCCGGCATCACGACGTCCACGCCGTACGGCCGGCCGTCGGTGTTGTCGTCCAGCCAGCACAGCACCTTGTCCAGCTCGGTCGCGTCGTTGAACCGCACGCAGCCGAACACGCCCAGCCCGCCAGCCCGGCTGATCGCGGCCGCGACGTGCTCGGACGGCGTGAAGCCGATGATCGGGTGCTCAATGCCCAGCTGGTCGCACAGCGGAGTGTGCATGTCGAGCCTCCTCAGCCTTCCAGCGCCGCTGTGGTGGCGGGAGCTGTGGCGGCGCCGGACGCCCCGCGGGGGGTTTCGGGGGGTCGTCCCCCAGGGCCAGCTTCTTGGCGGGAGGTTTCTGGGGGTCGTCCCGCCGGCCCGGCAGCGGCCGCGTGCTCCGCCGCGTAGCGATGCGCCCAGCGGTGGTCGGCCTTGCCAGCCGGGGTACGGCCGATCTGCTCGACGAGCCAGACCGACCTCGGCACCTTGTAACCGGCGATCTGGGTGCGCAGGCTCTCCTCCAGCTTGGCCAGGTCGATGTCGTGGCCGGCCCGTGGCTGGACGAGCGCCGCCACCCGCTGCCCGAGTCGTTCGTCAGGGACGCCAATGACGATGGCATCGAAGACATCGGCGTACGACTTCAGCGCCCCCTCGACCTCCTCCGGGTACACCTTCTCGCCGCCGGTGTTGACACACGTGTTGCCCCGGCCCAGCAAGGTGATCGAGCCGTCTTCCTCCACCCTGGCGAAGTCGCCGGGCACCGCGTAGCGGACGCCGTCGACCTCGGCGAACAACGCCGCGGTCTTGATCGGGTCCTTGTAGTAGCCAAGCGGGATGTGACCGCCGCGGGCAATACGGCCGATCTCGCCGGGGCCGACCGGCCGGTTGTGCTCGTCGATCACGATGGTCCACGGTCCGGCTGTCACCGTGGGGCCCTCGGCCTTCCTGGTGTCGGCGGACACGAAGCCGAGACCGGTGAAGCCGGTCTCCGACGAGCCGATCGCGTCGGTGATGACGACGTTCGGCAGCAGCGTGAGGTACTGGTCCTTGACGGTGGCCGAGAAGATCGAGCCGTTGCTGGACACGGCGATTACCGACGACGAGTCGTAACGTGCCTGCTCGTAGGCCTCGATCAGCGGCCTTGCCATCGCGTCGCCGACCATCACGATCGTGTTGACCTTGTGCCGCTCGACGGCCCGCCAGACCTCGTGCGGGTCGAACTGCGGCATGAGTACCACGAAGTCCCCGGCGAACAGGGCAGGCAGCGTGCTCCACTGCGCGCTGCCGTGGATCAGCGGCGCGGTGGCCAGCCGGACCAGGCCTGCGGGCCCGGCGGTACCGCGGCGAATCTGTGCCCACTCGTCAGGTAGCCGCTCGCCGGTGGTGAAGTCGATGCCACCGCCGAGCGTGCGCCACACGTCCTCGTGGCGCCACAGCACGCCCTTCGGGTATCCGGTGGTGCCACCCGTGTACAGCAGGTAGATGTCCTCGGAGCTGCGCTCGGGGAAGTCACGGTCGGCAGACTCGCCAGCGATTGCCGTCGCGAAATCGATGGCGCCTGCGGGCAGCTCCGTGCCGCTGCCGTCATCGATCGCCAGGGCGGCCCCGAGGTCGGGAAAGTCTGGCAGCAGCGCCGCGACCTTGTTGCCGTACCGCCGGTCGAAGACCAGGGCCTTGAGCTCGGCCTCGCCGAACAGGTAGCGCAGCTCGGTCTCGACGTACCGGTAGTTGACGTTCACCGGGATGGCGCGGAGCTTGTAGCACGCGAGGAAGGCCTCGACGAGCTCGATCGAGTTCCGGCCGTAGACGCCGACGTGGTCGCCGGTGCCGACGCCGGCCGCGGCCAGGCAGTGCGCCAGCTTGTTGCTGTGCGCTTCGAGCTCGCGATAGCGGACCTCCGCGTCACCGCACGCGATTGCGAGGCGCTCGGGTACCGCGTCGGCTGCATGCTCGAAGAGGTCAGCGATGTTCAGCGCCATGGGTATGAAACTAGAACGTGTTATCGTTCGGCACAACCTGTGCGTACCGAATTCGCGGCGCGCCGCCCGGCGGCGAGGAGGTGGTTACGACCGCTCACCAGGCCGACTCCGACGAGCCACCGCACGCCCTGGTCGAGCTGCGCGGGCACGTCCTGGTCGTCACGATGAACCGCCCGCAGGCGCGCAACGCGCTCAGCGGCCCGATGCTGGCGATCATGAAGGAGGCGTGGGACCGCGTCGACAGCGACCCGCAGGTCCGGGTGTGCATCCTGACCGGGGCGGGCGGCGCGTTCTGCGCCGGGGCCGACCTCAAGGCGATGACCACCGCTCACCCCGGCGACTCATTCGCCAGTGGCGCCTTCGACCCCTCGGTGATCGAGCCGCTGCTCAAGGGGAGGCGGCTTACTAAGCCGCTGATCGCCGCTGTCGAGGGCCCGGCGATCGCGGGCGGCACCGAGATCCTGCAAGCCACCGACATCCGGGTGGCCGGACGCAGCGCCCGGTTCGGCATCTCCGAGGCCCGCTGGGGCTTGTTCCCGCTCGGCGGGTCCGCTGTCCGCCTGGTCCGGCAGATCCCCTACACCGTCGCTGCTGACCTGCTGCTCACGGGCCGCCACATCACGGCGGCGGAAGCGCTGGCGGTGGGGTTGATCGGACACGTTGTGGAGGACGGCCAGGCGCTGGCGAGGGGGCTGGAGATCGCCGACATGATCGCCGCGAACGGCCCGCTCGCGGTGCAGGCGATCCTGCGCATCATCCGGGAGTCCGAGGGCCTGGCCGAGAACGACGCGTTCGCCCTCGAGGCCAGGCTCGGCATCTTGGTGTTCGCCAGCGCGGACGCCAAGGAGGGTCCGCGCGCCTTCGCGGAAAAGCGCAAACCGAACTTTTCCGGCCGCTGACCGTACTCCGCCGCCCGTGGATGCCCGTTAGGTGCAGTAATAGCAGCACCAGACCGGCATTCATGCAAGCCCCGACGGCGCCGACCCGTCCGTCGCCCGTCCGCGACTGGCGCCCAAAGCTAGAACGTGTTTCACTTTCATCCGTGACTGTGCCCGCTGACTCGCTTCGCGAGGGGCCTGCAGCGGCGCCCCTCAGCGCGCCGCTGGAGATCAGCTTCGACTACACCCGGTCGCTCGGCCCGGTCCTCAGCCGGTTCATGATCGCGCTGGCGCAGCGTCGCATCCTCGGCTCTCGCGGCACCGACGGCCGGGTGCACGTGCCGCCCGCGGAATACGACCCGGTCACCTTCGCGCCGCCGGGCGAACTGGTCGAGGTCGGCCCGGCCGGGACGGTGCAGACCTGGTCGTGGCAGCCGGCACCGCGTGCGGGCCAGCCGCTGCCGCGGCCGTTCGCCTGGGCCCTCATCCGGCTGGACGGGGCGGACACCGCCCTGCTGCACGCCGTGGACGCGGGCAGCCCGGCGGCCATGCATACCGGAATGCGAGTGCGGCCGCGGTGGGCCGCCGAGCCGGCCGGGAGCATCACCGACATCGTCTGCTTCGAGCCGGCGAGCGACGACGGCCCGGCCGCGCGGACGGCCACGGCGGCAGACGAGCCCGTTCCCCTCCTGGCGGGCGATGACGCCGATGCCGTGCGCATGATCACTACTCCGATCCGGCTGCGCTATCGGCACAGCGCGTCCACGGAGGAGAGCCGGTACCTGCGCGCGCTCGCCGAGGGCAGGATCATCGGCCAGCGCTGCGCGACGTGCGGCAAGGTGTACGTGCCGCCGCGCGGCGCGTGCCCGACCTGCGGAGTGCCGACCACGACCGACGTTGCGCTGCCCGACACCGGCACGGTGACGACGTTCTGCGTGGTGAACGTGCCGTTCCAGGGCCAGCGGGTGCCGGTCCCTTACGTGGCCGCGTCCGTGCTGCTGGACGGTGCGGATATCCCGTTCCAGCACCTGGTCCTCGGCTGCGCGCCTGCCGACGTCCGGATGGGCATGCGAGTACGCGCGGTGTGGCAGCCACGGGACCAGTGGGGGACGACCGCGGAGAACATCGGCCACTTCGAGCCGACCGGCGAGCCCGACGCGCCGTACGAGTCCTACGCACACCACCTGTGAGGCGACCGCCCGATGCGTGACGTCGCAGTTGTCGCATTCGCCGAGGCGCCGAACGTGCGCCGCACTGACGGCACCACGAACGGCGTGGAGATGCTGGTGCCGATCTTCGCCGAGGTGTTCGGCCAGACGGGGCTCACCAAGGCCGACATCGGGTTCTGGTGCTCGGGCTCGTCGGACTACCTCGCCGGCCGGGCGTTCTCGTTTGTTTCCGCGGTCGATGCGATCGGCGCGTTCCCGCCGGTGATGGAGTCGCACGTGGAGATGGACGGCGCGTGGGCGCTGTATGAGGCGTGGGTCAAGGTGCTCACCGGTGAGGCGGACATCGCGCTCGCCTACGGCTTCGGCAAGTCGTCCGCCGGGGACCTGCGGCGCGTGCTCGCGCTGCAGCTTGACCCGTATGTGGTGGCGCCGCTGTGGCCGGACTCCATCAGCATCGCCGCGCTGCAGGCACGTCTCGGCCTGGAAGACAACCTATGGACGGAACGCGGCATGGCCGAGGTCGCGGCCGAGCGCCGGGCCGCCGCGCTCTCGAACTCCAGGGCTCAGCTGTCCGGCGTGGTGGCGGTCGACGATCTCCTCGCCGAGCCGTACGTGGCCGATCCGCTCCGCGTCCACGACTGCGCGCCCGTCACCGACGGCGCAGCGGTTGTCGTGATCGCAGCCGGGGACCGGGCGCGGTCGCTGTGCGAGCGGCCGGCCTGGATCACCGGGTTCGAGCACCGGATCGACTCGGGCTCGCTGGGGGCGCGGGATCTCACGACCGCTCCATCCGCGGCCGGGGCCGGGGCGGCAGCCCTGGCCGGCGACGCAGCCGGGATCGAGGTGGCCGAACTGCACGCGCCCTTCACGCATCAGGAGCTGATCCTGCGGGCGGCTCTCGGGCTGCCTGACGCGGCGCGGATCAGCCCGTCCGGCGGCGCGCTCGCTGGCAATCCGATGTTCGCGGCCGGGCTGGCCCGGATCGGGCACGCCGCCCGGTCGATCTTCTCGAGCGCCGCTGGGCGCGCCCTCGGGCACGCGACCAGCGGCCCGGCGCTGCAGCAGAACCTCGTCTGCGTGCTGGCGGCGCGATGACGACTCCGCACCGAGCCGCGGTACTCGGCACCGGCCAGACCCACCATCGCAGCAAGCGGCCGGACGTGTCGATCGCCGGACTGTGCCGGGAGGCAGTGGATCGAGCGCTCGCCGACGCCAGCCTGGACCTGGCGGACATCGACGCGGTGGTTGTCGGCAAGGCGCCGGATTTGTTCGAGGGCGTCATGATGCCGGAGCTGTACCTGGCCGACGCGCTCGGCGCCGTGGGCAAGCCGCTGCTGCGGGTGCACACGGCCGGGTCTGTCGGCGGTGCCACCGGTGTCGTGGCCGCGAACCTGGTGCAGGCGGGGCTGCATAGGCGGGTGCTCGCGGTCGCGTTCGAGAAGCAGTCCGAGTCCAACGCCATGTGGGCACTGTCGATCATGCCGCCGTTCACCATGCCGCTGCTGGCCGGCGCGGGCGGCTACTTCGCGCCGCACGTCCGCGCCTATATCCGGCGCAGCGGGTCGCCGGCACACGTGGGCGCCATGGTCGCGGTCAAGGACCGCCGGAACGGTGCGAAGAACCCGTACGCGCACCTGCAACAGCCAGACATCACGCTGGCATCGGTGCTGGCATCGCCCATGCTGTGGGACCCGGTGCGCTACGACGAGACGTGCCCGTCGTCTGACGGCGCCTGCGCGGTGGTGATCGGCGACCAGGCCGCGGCGGATGCCGCGTCGCGGCCGGTGGCGTGGATCCGCGCCACGTCGATGCGCACCGAGCCGACCATGTTCTCCGGCAAGGACCACGTCAACCCGCGGGCCGGCGCGGATGGCGCGGCCGCGCTCTGGGCGAAAGCAGGCATCACCCGGCCGCTGGAGCAGATCGACGTGGCCGAGATCTACGTGCCGTTCTCCTGGTTCGAGCCGATGTGGCTGGAGAACCTCGGCTTCGCCGCACCCGGCGCGGGGTGGAAGCTGACCGAGGCCGGCGAGACCGAGATCGGCGGGCTCATCCCGGTGAACCCGTCGGGCGGCGTGCTGTGCTCGAATCCTATCGGGGCGTCCGGGCTGCTGCGGTTCGCCGAGTCGGCCATGCAGGTGATGGGGAAGGCGGGCGAGCACCAGGTGCCTGGCGCGCGTGTCGCGCTGGGGCACGCCTACGGCGGCGGCTCGCAGTACTTCTCGATGTGGGTCGTCGCGGACACGCCGGACTGAAGCCCACGTACAGGCGTGCGGACCTGTTCGGTCAGCGCGGGCAGTGGGCGCGGTCGTTCACCTCGACGGCGCGGCCATCGGGGTCTTCGACGACGACGCGGCAACCCCACGGCATCTGCTCGTGCTCAGTCAGCACTCTGGCGCCTGCCCGTCGCAGCGACGCCGTCACCTCGTCGAGGGCATCGACGTAGAAGCCGGGGAAGGTACTGCCCGCGGCGCGACGCGCGGGTGCCCGCCCGCGCTCGTCGGTCGGGTAGATCGCGAAGTGAACTCCTGCTAGCTCCATAGCAACGTGCACAGGACCTTCGCCGTGGTCCTCGTGCTCAAGATCGAGCCCTATCGCCCGGTAGAAGTCCGCCGTCTTGTCGGCGTCGGCCGCGAACAAGACGAGCGACGCTATCTCAGTCACGGTAGGCAATGGTCCTGCGGTCGGCCTGCGTGGTCAACCGCTCGCCACGACCTGCTCACCGCTCTGTTGGCGCCCATCAGGCGGCGCACGCTCCGTAGGCCAAGCCGCTCGCGTCTGACGTACAAGGCGGGTTCATCAGCGGTAGGTGACCGGCAGTCGCTTGACGCCGTTGAGCCAGCCCGAGCGCAGCCGTTGCGTGTCGCCTGCCTTGCTGATGTCGGGCATCGCGTCGGCGATCGCGTTGAAGATCAGGTCGATCTCCAGCCGGGCCAAGTTGGCGCCGAGGCAGTAGTGCGTTCCGCTGCCGCCAAAGCCCACGTGCGGATTCGGGGACCGCAGGATGTCGAAGCGCGCGGGGTGGTCGAAGATCTCCTCGTCGAAGTTGGCCGACCGGTAGAACAGCCCGACGCGCTGGCCCTTCCTGATGGCCTGCCCGCCGAGCTCGGTGTCCCGAGTCGCGGTGCGCTGGAACACCGTCACGGGGGTCGACCAGCGGACAATCTCGTCGACGGCGGTCTGCGGGCGCTCGGCCTTGAACAGCTCCCACTGGTCAGGATGGTCGAGGAAGGCCAGCATGCCGTGCGAGATGGCGTTGCGCGTGGTCTCGTTGCCCGCGACGGCCAGCAGGATGACGAAGAAGCCGAACTCGTCCGCTGTCAGCTCGTCACCGTCCAGCTCGGCCCGCACCAGCTTGGTGATGATGTCGTCCCGCGGGCAGGCGCGCCGGTCGGCAGCCATGACCATGCTGTAGCCGAGTAGCTCAGCCGCGGCGTCCGCATCGCCGCCGGAGTAGTCGGGGTCGTCGTAGCCGACCATCTGGTTGGACCACTCGAAGATCTTGTGCCGGTCCTCCTGCGGGACACCGAGCAGCTCGGCGATCGCCTGCAGCGGCAGCTCACACGCGACGTCGGTAACGAAGTCGCCGCCGCCCTTGGCGACCGCTGTCGCCACGATCTGCCCGGCCCTGGCCGCGAGCACGTCGCGCAGGTCGTTGATGGCGCGCGGGGTGAAGCCGCGGGACACGATGCCGCGGACCTTGGTGTGCTGCGGCGGGTCGGTGTTGAGCATGATCACGCGCTGCATCTCGACCTGCTCGCGGGTGGTGCCGCGAAGGAACCTGACGATCGCGCCGTTTTCCTCGCTGCTCCAGATTTCGCTGTCCCTGGACACGGCTATGACATCGCGATGCCGGGTGACCGCCCAGAAGCCGTCGTCGCGGAAGCCGATGTCGGTGGGCTGGCTGTTCCACCAGACCGGGGCGGCGCGGCGCAGCTCGGCCAGCTCTTCCTCCGGCACCCGAACGGCATACAGGTCGGGATCTGTCAGGTCGAGGCCTGGCGCTATCCGCGGCGCGGCGAGGGGTCCAGGGGGGTCGTCCCCCCGGGACAGTAGCTGTCCCATGACTGGCCTCCGGATCTGTAACGTGTTCTAGTTGGATTGAAGCACGGGGACGGCCAGCGGTGAACCGCCCGGTGCGAAGCTTTGTAGAACACGTTCTACTATCAAGATCTAGCAAGGGCGAGGAGCAGCCGTGGGCAGTGCGGTCATCGTCGAGGCAGTCCGGACGCCGATTGGCAGGCGGCGCGGCGCGCTAGCGGGCATGCATCCAGCGGAGTTGCTCGGGCACGTGCAGACCACCGTGCTCGACCGTGCCGGGCTCGACCCGGCGGCGGTCGAGCAGGTCGCGGGCGGCTGCGTGACGCAGGCAGGGGAGCAGGCAGGCAACGTGACCCGGACCGCGTGGCTGCACGCGGGACTGCCGCAGCACGCCGGCTGCCTCACGCTCGACGCCCAGTGCGGCTCGGCCCAGCAGGCGGTGCACCTCATCGCCGGGCTCATCGCCGCGGGCGCCATCGACGTCGGGGTCGGCTGCGGTGTCGAGTCCATGAGCCGGATCGGCCTCGGCGCCAACATCGGCACCGGGCTCGGCACGCCCAAGCCCGACTCCTGGACCATCGACATGCCGAGCCAGTACGAGGCCGCCGAGCGGATCGCGCGGCGGCGCGGCTTCACCCGCGAGCAGGTTGACGCGTTCGGCCTGCGCTCCCAGCAGAACGCGCAGCGAGCCTGGGCGCAGGGACGCTTCGGGCGCGAGATCGCGCCGGTTGCGGCGCCCGTTCTCGACGCCGACGGCAAGCCGACCGGCGAGCGCCTGGTCGTCGACAGGGACGGGGGGCTGCGCGAGACCAGCATGGCGGCACTGGCCGGGCTGAAGCCGGTGCTGCCCGACGGGCTGCACACGGCTGGCACGTCGTCGCAGATCTCCGACGGGGCCGCCGCCGTGCTGCTCGCCGACGAGACGCGGGCGCGTGAGCTTGGCCTGCGGCCGCGAGCGAGGATCCTGGCTCAGTGCCTGGTTGGCGACGACCCGTACTACCACCTCGACGGCCCGGTCGCGGCGACCGAGCGGGTGCTGAAGCGGGCTGGCATGACCATCGGTGACATCGACATCTTCGAGGTCAACGAGGCATTCGCGTCGATCGTGATGTCGTGGGCGAGCGTGCACGAGCCGGACCTGGACGCCGTCAACGTCAACGGCGGCGCGATCGCGCTTGGCCATCCGGTCGGCAGCACGGGATCGCGGCTGCTCACGACGGCGCTGCACGAACTGGAACGCCGGGACGCCAGTATCGCGCTCGTGTCCATGTGCGCCGGTGGCGCGATGGCCACCGCGACGATCATCGAGCGCGTCTAGCGCCGGTTACTGCGGGGGGGTAGACAGCCTCGCCCTGCCAGAAGTACCACTGGTAACCCCACGGATCGGTGATGTGGCAAGTGCGCGGGCCGTACCGCTGGTCCTTGGGCGGGTCGATCTCCGCTCCCGCCGCGCGGATGCGCTCGTACTGCGCGTCGACGTCAGTGACGGCGACGATGAGCAGGGCGCCGGCGCCGAATTCCGGGCCGGATGGCGATCCGCCGCTGCTGATGTCGATCCGCGTCGGCCCGATGACGAGCTCACCTTCCTGCCACCGGCCACCGCTGTCGCGCACGACCCGGCGCGAGTCAGCTGGCCCGAAGCCGAGCGTCCGCGTCAGCCACTCGGCTGCCGCGTCGCCGTCCGGGTACCGCAGGTACGCCGTTACTCCGAGGTACTGGGTCTGCTCGCTCATGAGCCCATGGTGCCGTGCCGCCATCGGCGGGCGCTTGGACATACCGGAGACGCTGCGTGAATGCCGGCCGCCCGCCGGGGCGCGACCCGGTCCGCGTGCGCCAGCTAGGCACCGCCCGACTCGAGCTGAGCCTTGGTCAGCACCGGCAGCACCGTCACGACAGCCGCCGCTAGCGCGGTCTTACCGGGCGACGACCGGTCGTTGCGCCGTCAGGCTGACGATCGCGGCGTCGCGGCAACAATTTGCTCGCAGTCAGGCAAATTTCAGGTCCCCGGGGCGAGATCGCTGAAGTCTGACGCTAACGTCAAGGTTAGAGTTGGAGCGGACGTGTGTCAGCAGCAGCGATGAGGAGCCCGCATGGCGGTCGACGAGCAGAGCCTCGAATCAGTCCGGGCCCTGCCTGGCCGGGGGAGGCACTACAAGTGGATCGCGCTGTCGAACACCACGCTCGGCATCCTGATGGTCACCATCAACCAGTCCATCCTGCTGATCTCGCTGCCCGACCTGTTCCGCGGCATCAACCTCAACCCGCTGGTGCCGTCGAACACCTCCTACTTCCTCTGGGTGTTCATGGGGTTCTTGCTCGTCACGGCGGTGCTGGTGGTGAGCCTGGGCCGGGTCGGCGACATCTACGGCCGGGTCAAGATGTACAACCTGGGCTTCGCGGTGTTCACGCTGTTCTCGATCCTGCTGTCGGTGACGTTCCTCACCGGGCCCGCCGGCGCGATCTGGATCATCGTCATGCGCGTGTTCCAGGGCGTCGGCGGCGCGTTCTTGTTCGCGAACTCGACCGCGATCCTCACCGACGCGTTCCCGGTCGAAGAGCGCGGCAAGGCTCTGGGCATCAACGGCATCGCCGGCGTCAGCGGCTCATTCCTCGGCCTGCTGCTGGGCGGCGTGCTAGGGCCGATCGAATGGCGGCTGGTGTTCCTCGTCTCGGTGCCGTTCGGGCTGTTCGGCACCGTGTGGGCCTACCTGATGCTGAAGGACAACGGCATCCGCATTCCCGCCAAGATCGACTGGCTGGGCAACACCCTATTCGCGGCGGGCCTGATCGCGCTGCTGACCGGCATCGTCTACTCGCTGCTGCCCTACGGCGGGCATCCGACCGGCTGGACCAACCCGTGGGTGCTGGCCGGGGTCTTCGGCGGGATTGCGCTGCTCGCGCTGTTCGGCTGGGTGGAGACCAAGGTGACAGCGCCGATGTTCCGGCTCAGCCTGTTCCGGATCCGGGCGTTCACCTTCGGCAACATCGCCGCGCTCCTCGGTGCGCTCGGCCGGGGCGGCATCCAGTTCATGCTGATCATCTGGCTACAAGGCATCTGGCTGCCGCAGCACGGCTACAGCTTCAGCCAGACCCCGCTGTGGGCCGGAATCTCGATGCTGCCGCTGTCGGTCGGCTTCCTGCTCGTCGGCCCGCTGGCGGGCATGCTGTCCGACCGGCACGGCGTTCGGCTGTTCGCCACCACCGGCCTGGCCGTGTCGGGCGCCGCGTTCCTGCTGCTGGAACTGCTGCCGATCAATTTCAGCTACGGGTGGTTCGCGCTGCTCATCTTCCTGTTCGCCGTCGGCATGGGGCTGTTCTTCGCGCCGAACCAGGCCGGCGTCATGAACAGCCTGCCGCCAGACCAGCGCGGCGCTGGCGCGGGCATGATCAACACCTTCCAGAACTCCGCCACGGTGCTGTCGCTGGGGCTGTTCTTCACCATCGTCACGCTCGGCCTCGCCTCACGGCTGCCGTCCGCTCTCTACAAGGGCCTGACCGCGTCGGGCGTGCCGGCGCCGGCCGCGCACGCCGTCGCGAACCAGCCGCCGATCGGCAGCCTGTTCTCGGCGTTCCTGGGCTACAACCCGATCAAGGAGCTACTGGGCCCCACCGGGGTCCTGCAGAAGCTGCCTGCCAGCCAGGCGGCCTATCTCACGAGCCGGTCGTTCTTCCCGAAGCTGATCGAGGAGCCGTTCGCGGGCGGGCTGCACCTGGCCTTCACGTTCGCTGCGATCGCGACGATCATCGCCATCGTGGCGTCGGCGGTGCGGGGCAAGCGCTACGTGCACCAGGAGCCGGTATCGGCCGAGGCCCCGGTCGACGTGATCGTGGGTGAGATGGTGACCTATCCGGTGGACGCCGAGCTGGCGGACGAGCCTGATGCGCGTGGCGAGCGCGGGTAGCCGGATGACCGGCACGGCAGGTCAGCCCGGCGTGGTCCGCGAGGACACGCGGGGCAGGGCTGCGGAGGGCGCCGGCGACGAGGCACACCTGCTCGGCATCGGCGCGGCGGCCGAGCGAGCCGGGGTGTCGCAGCGGGCCCTGCGGTA
Source organism: Streptosporangiaceae bacterium (assembly GCA_050698875.1). Lineage (GTDB taxonomy): Bacteria > Actinomycetota > Actinomycetes > Streptosporangiales > Streptosporangiaceae > JAJYUU01. The sequence goes on from JBOHCP010000001.1 coordinate 25,684, forward strand.
CTACCAGCAGATCGGCCTGCTGACGCCGTGCGCCTGTACGCCGGGCGGCCTGCGCCGCTACTCCGAGGACGACCTCGCCAGGGTGGCACGCATCCGGCAGTTGCAGGAGCTGCTCGGACTCAACCTCGACGAGATAGCCCGAGTGCTGCACGACGAAGACCGGATGGCGCAGATCAAGCGCGCCTATTTCGACGAAGGCACCAGCCGCCACGAACGGCAGGACCTGCTTCGTGAGAGCCTGGAACTGCAGCACAGCCTCCGCGTGACCGTCGAGGCCAAGCGGAAGGGCATCGAGGGGTTCCTGGCCGAGCTGGATGCCCGCATCGAGCGGACGCGGGCGCTGCTGGACCAGCCCGCCGGCCTGGCCGCTGCGTCAGGGCGCACGCGCGGATCCTGACCCGACCCCGACGAGTCCGTGCCTGGCCACAGGGTGAGAAGGAGCAACCGTGTCCGTGCATCTGCGCAACGCCCCCACGAGGGTCGCGACCGGCGCCTACATCCTGCACTCCGGACTGTCCAAGTGGAACAACGGCACGGAGGAGCAGGCGAAGGGCCTGCACGCGCTCGCCTGTGGCGCCTACCCCGCCCTGGCGAAGGTTGAGCCAGGAACCTTCCTGAAGGTGCTCGCTGGCGCGGAGATCGGTATCGGCGCAGCGCTGCTGACACCCTTCATCGGCAACCGGCTCGCGGGCGCGGGGCTGACCGGATTCTCCGGCGGTCTCATCGGCATGTACCTGCGCACGCCAGCACTGCACGAGCCGGGCAGCATCTGGCCCAGCCGGGCCGGCACCGCGGTCAGCAAGGACATCTGGATGGTGGGCATCGGTCTCGGACTGCTCGCCGACGGCGGCGCCAGCGACCGCCGACGCTGACGTCCGCTCGCTGGCGCCGACCCCGCCCGTGCCCAGCCTCATCCTGCTGAACGGTCCGCCTGCGGTGGGCAAGTCGACGCTCGCCCGGATGTACGCGGCCGATCACCCGCTCGCCCTGGATCTGGACATCGACCGGTTGCGTGCGCAGCTCGGCGGCTGGCGCGAGGATCCCGGCGCGGCCGGGCTGGCCGCGCGACGGATCGCGCTCGCGGCTGCTCGCGCTCACCTGACGGCCGGTCTCGATGTGGTGATCCCGCAGCTTGTCGCGCGCGTGGAGTTCATCGAGCAGCTGGCGGCCGCTGCGCTGGACTCACGCGCGGTGTTCCGCGAGGTCATGCTGCTGGCCGAGCGGGACGATCTCCTCGCCAGGTACCGCGAGCGGGTCAGGCAGGAGTCAGCTGCAGGGCTCGAACCCATCACAGCGACCGACCTGACCGATGCGCAGCTGACAGAGTTCTACCAGCGGCTGCTCCCCGTGCTCGACGCCAGGCCGGGATCAATCCTGATCCGGGCGCGCACCGGGCAGGTGGCGGCGACGTACGGCGAGCTCGCCGCGCGGTTGCAGTAGCGGCATGCCTGGCCGCCAGCCTGCCGCCAGCCGGGTGCGCCCAGACGGCTCTTGCGCTCTCCGCCGCCAGCCGTAACGTTCCCGGAACGGTCCGGGCGTAGCGTTTGCCCTGTGAGCGAGGGTCAGCTAGCGGGCGGCCGGGCACCGGTGATGATGGATGCCACAGCGCCCAGTCAGTCACGCCCACGGGGCCGGTGGACCAGCGCGCTGGCGATCGGCCTGCTGGCCGTGGCGGTGGCAGAACTCGCTACTGCGATTGCCGCGGCGCTCGCTGGCCATGTCTCGTCGGCCGACGCGGTTGGCAGCTACACGGTGACCAACGGCGCGATGGGCGTGGGCTTCGCGACGTGCGGGGTGCTGCTCGCCTGGCACCGGCCGCGTAATCCGATCGGGTGGCTGTTCCTGGCCGCCGGAGTTGCCGAGGCGACGTCGGCAGGCGGAGCCCAGCTTCTCTTCCTTGTCGCAAGCGGGGCTGGCACGGGCCGACACTCGGAGTGCTGGCCTCGCTGGTGACGCTGGCCTGGCCGCTGGCCATCGGACTGTGCCTGCCCATGACCCTGCTGTTGTTCCCGGATGGACGGCCAGCCGGCACACGCTGGCGCTGGACGGTCTGGGCAGCGGCGGTGGAAGGCCTGGTGTTCGAGTTGAGCCTCGCGGCGCCGGGCGCACTGGAACTGGGTCATCTCCGGGCGTCGCCGTATCTGACGATCCCGTTCTATTACCGTCTGACGGCGCTGTGGACCGCCAGCAATATCGCGTTTGCGACGATCCTCGCTGGCCATCGGGTCGCTGGTGATCAGGTACCGACGCGGCGACGACACCGAGCGCCGGCAGTTGCTGTGGCTCGTGCTGGCGTGTCTGGTGGTGTTCGGGTATGCCGGCCTGTGGTGGGGGCTCACCGGCACCGGACCGGTACTGGCGCTGCTCGTGATCCCGTTGATACCGGCTGCGGTGACTGTCGCGATCCTGAAATACCAGCTGCTGGACATCCGGCTCGTGTTCTCTCCGGACCCTGGCGTAGGCGATCGTGACCGGCCTGCTGGTCGGCGTCTACGCCGGGCTCGTCCTGCTGACTACCCAGGGGTTCCGGTTCCATAGCACGGTGGCGGTGGCCGCCGCCACGCTGGCGGCCGCGGCACTATTCAACCCCCTTCGGCGGCGGGTGCAACTCCGGGTGGACCGGCGATTCAACCGGGCCCGGTACGACGCCGACCAGACCGTGGCCGCGTTCGCTGCGCGGCTGAAAGACGCCGTGGATATGGATTCTGTGCGCGACAACCTGGCCAGTGTCGTGCACCAGGCCCTGGAACCAACGCATGTGTCGGTGTGGATCAACGAACCCGGTGAGCTCAGGAGCCCGTCGCAGTGAGCAGCACAACCGCACGATGCGCGGCGGCGCGCACCCGCGGTACCGGGTCGTCGCGCAGCTCAGCCACCGCCTCGAGCGCCGCTCCGATCCGGTGCTTCGCGGTCACCTTCGCGGCCATCTCCCGCACCCGCCAGTGCTCGTCGGCAAGCGCCTCGAGCACGGCCGCCTCGGCCTGGTCGGCGTACGCGTGCAGCAGTCCCCTGGCGGCCCAGACCCGCAGCCAGTACAGGTAGACCGGTTTCGGGCCGCTATCGAGGATGGTCCGGGCGCCAGGTCCGCCCAGCGCGATCACGAGTTCGTCGTCCACCTCCTGCCCGCGCAGCAGTGCGACGCAGCCGGAGACCAGCCGGGCCCGGCCGCGGCGAGCGCACTCCAGCTCGATGCTCTGCTTGGGCGTCCGCTCCCAGTACGACCTTGCCGGCATCACTCCACGCTCGCACATCGCGGTGGGCCGCGCCGCCGACTAGCGGCTGCCGACGGTTACATCCAGTCGGCGAACTGCGGCCAGGCAAGCAGCGTGTCGACCGCCTCGGGAGGCGTGCCGTCTTCCGAGGTCGCCGACAGCGTGAACCGGCCCCGGTAGAACAGCAGCGGGCTGCCGGCGGCGCTGTCGCCCAGGCACACGACCCGGGCGATCACGACGAAGTGGTCGCCGGCCTCGTGCACGGTCTCGATCTCGCAGGAAGCCCAGGTGAGGACGTCGGCCAGGACGGGCAAACCAGCAGGGTCCGGCGACCAGCTGACGCCGGCGAACTTATCCGGGCCGCTGACGCCGAACCGGCGCGCGAGGTCACGCTGCTCAGCCGCGAGCACGTTGGCGCAGAACCGGCCGGTCCGCGCCAGCCGCTGCCAGCTAGCAGACGTCCTCGCGGGGCAGCACAGGACCAGCGGCGGGTCCAGGGACAGCGCGGCGAAGGCCTGGCACGCGAACCCGACTGGCTCGGTGCCGTCCAGCCCGGCGATCACGGTGACGCCCGTGGCGAAGTGCCCCAGCGCCTGGCGGAACCGCTGCGGATCGGGCCTGAAGTCCGGGCCGCCCGGCTCGCCCGTTCCGGGCACGGTCGCTGTCAGTGTCCGCCGCCGGTGCCGAACACGTGGCCCCACAGGCTGACGGTCGTGGTCTCGCGGCTGACCCAGGTGCCGTCGTCGACGGTCAGCCCGTCGGTCCCGTACTCGATGTCGAAGCCGCCGGGCGTCTGCACGTAGAACGACACCATCTGGTCATTGGCGTGCCGGCCGAGCGTGGAACTGACTGGCGCCTTGCGCCGACGGCAGCGGTCAAGCGCCTGGCCGACGTCGTCGAGGGTCGTGGCCTCGACCATGAGGTGCACGATGCCGGCCGCGGGCGTCATCGGAGCGAGTGCCAGTGAGTGGTGCCGCGGGCAGCAGCCGAGGAAGCGCATCCAGACCGGCGGTCCGCCGGCCGGCCGGCCGAAGAACTCACCCGGCAGCCGCATCGAGTCGCGCAGCCGGAAGCCGAGCAGCCCGGTGTAGAAGGCCAGGGTGTCCTCATCGTCGGTCGCTGGCAGCACGACATGACCGAGTCCCTGGTCGCCGGTGACGAACGTCGTCCCGCTCGGGCTGACCGCCGGCCGGCTGTCGAGCGCGGCGCCGCAGAAGATCTCCAGCGAGTTGCCAGACGGGTCCTCAGCGTGCAGCAGAGCCCCTACCCGGCGGTCGGCGAGCTCGTCAGCGTTGGCGCTCTTCACCGCCACTCCGGCCTCGGCTAGCACGCGCGCCGCATGGGCCAGCGCGCGGGAGTCGGCGACTTCCCAGCCGGTTGCGAGCAGCCGTTCGCGCTCGCCCGGCACGACGACGAGCCGGGCCGGGAAGTCGTCCATCCGCAGGTAGACGGCGGACGGGTCGGGGCCCCGGCCCTCGGCCATGCCCAGCACCCTGGTGCCGAACTCGCGCCAGGCCGCCGGGTCCGCCGACTCGAGGCGCAGGTAGCCGAGCGAGCTGACCAGTCCGGTCATCCCGCACCCCCGGTCAGGAATCGGAGCGACAGCTCGTTGAATTCGTCGAACTTCTCCAGCTGGGCCCAGTGCCCGCAGCCGCCGAACACGTGCAGCTGCGCCCGGCGCAGCTGCTTGAGCGCGATCAGCGCGCCGTCGAGCGGGTTGACGCGATCTTCGCGACCCCAGATCAGCAGCACCTCATGCCGCAGCCGGTGCGCCTCCCGCCACAGCATGCCGTCCTCGGCGTGCTCGCCGAAGAATGATGCGCCCATCGCGGCCATGCCCGCGAGGGCCTCCGGTCGGCTCGCCACGGCATACCGCTCGTCGACGAGCTCGTCGGTGATCAGTCGCTGGTCATGCACCATGATCCGGAGGAACGCCGCCATCTTGTCGCGGCTCGGGCCCGGTGCTGCGGCGAACTCCACCAGCCGCCGGACGCCCTCCGGCGGGTCAGGCGCGAGCACGTTCAGCGTCAGTCCGCCCGGCCCCATCAGCACTAGCCGGCCAACCCGCTCCGGGTAGCTGAGCGCGAACCTGACAGCGGTGCCGCCGCCGAGCGAGTTCCCGATGAGGTGCACCTTCTCGATGCCGAGGTGGCCGAGCAGGCCGGCCAGCGCATCCGCGGCCACCGTGAAGAAGTGGCCGGTCGCGGGCCGGGCCGCGGTCTCGCCGTAGCCGGGCAGGTCCATCATGACCGCGCGGAATCGCTTGGCGATGACCGGCATGGTGCGGCCGAAGTTGCTCCACGCCGACGCGCCAGGCCCGCCGCCGTGCAGCAGGACGACGGCGCCATCAACCTGCTGGCCACGCACCGGATCGTCCGAGTCGTCGCGGCGGGTCCCGGCGGGCGCCGCTGCGCACGGACCGGAGTCGTAGTAGCGCACCGGGTAGCCGCCGCCGTCGAAGAAGCGCGCGCCGGACTCGGCGTCCGCCACCAGCTCGGTCATGGGCGTCCCCTGGCTCACAGCATCGCGTCGGGCGGCACCGGCAGGCCGAACTCGCCGCCGCCGAACATCGACAGGGCCCGCTCTGGGTCGTTGATCGCGTGCACGCGGCCGGCGTGCGCATCGCGCCAGAATCGCTGGATCGGCGTGCCCGACTTCAGCGCCCGGCCGCCGGAGTTCTCGAACAGCCGGTCCACGGCCCGGATCGCCTGCCCGGTCCCGCGTACCTGGTCGCGGCGGACGCGCAGCCGCAGCTCAACCGGAATCCGCTCGCCCTCGCGGGCGCACTCGATGAGCTCGCGCGCGTTCCGCTCGAGCGCGAGCCACGCGCCGTCGATCTCGGCTGCCGCCTCGGCGATCCGGACCTGGGCGAACGGATCCTGAGCCGCCTGCTGGCCGGCGTAAGCGACCCGCACTCGGTCCCGCATGTAGGCGGCGTGCGCCTCATACGCCCCGGTCGCCATGCCGATGATCGGCGCGGTGATCGAGTAGGAGAACACCGACCCGTAGGGCAGCCGGTACAGCGGCGCCGGGTTGAGCTCCTGGCCGGGGCAGACGAGCTTGAAGACGTCAGCGAAGCTGAGCGACCGGTACTCGGGCACGAAGGCGCCCTCGACGACGACGTCATTGCTGCCGGTGCCGCGCAGCCCGACGGTGTCCCAGACGTCGTCGATGACGTAGTCGCCGCGGGGCAGCAAGAACGTGCGGAAATCGGTGGGCCGGTTCGCTGCGTCGGTGACGATCTGGCCGAGCAGCACCCAGCTGGCGTGGTCACAGCCCGAGGAGAAGCTCCACCGGCCGCTGACGTGGTGCCCGCCGTCAACGGCGACCGCCTGGCCGGTCGGCGCGTACGAGGACGAGATCCGGGTCGCAGGGTCAGACCCCCAGACCTCCTGCTGCGCCTGCGCCGGGAAGAGACCCAGGTGCCACGGATGGACGCCGAGCACGGAGGCGACCCAGCCCGTCGAGCCGCACGCACTGGCGATCGAGCGCACGCCGAGGTAGAAAGTCAGCGGATCAGCCTCAAGGCCGCCGAATGCCGCGGGCTGCAGCAGCCGGAAGAAGCCCGTTCCCTCCAGAGCCTTGATGGAGTCGGCGGGCACGGCGCGGCCATCCTCGGCCTCCTGCGCCCGGTCCCTGAGCATCGGCAGCAGCTCCCGCACGCAGTCGATGACCTCGTGCCCGACGTTCTGCGCCACTGCAGGGCCTCCGATCGCCACGCCGCAGACCTAGACTAGAACATGTTCTAGTCTAGGGGTAGCTGACTGTTACCGCGGGAGGGCGCATGAACGGCCGGAGCGGAGTCCGCAGCATCGACGTCGGCGCGCCCCCGACCAGGTTCGCCCGCGGCTGGCACTGCCTGGGCCTGGCCGCGCCGCTGCGGGACGGCAGCCCGCACGCGGTCGAGGCGTTCGGCACCAAGCTTGTCGTGTACGCCGACTCGGCCGGCGAGTTGCACGCGCTGGACGGGTACTGCCGGCACATGGGCGGCGATCTCAGCCGCGGCAGCATCAAGGGTGACACGATCGCGTGCCCGTTCCACGACTGGCGATGGGGGGCCGACGGCAAGTGCGCCGGGATCCCGTACTCGCGTCGCGTGCCGCCGACGGCGCGGACCCGGTCGTGGCTGACCCTGGAGCGCAACCAGCAGCTGTTCGTCTGGAACGACGCGGAGGGCAAGCCGCCACCGGAGGATGTCACGATCCCGCGGATCGACGGTGCCTACTCCAAGGAGTGGTCGAACTGGACCTGGGATTCGCTGCCGGTCGATGCGAACTGCCGCGAAGTGGTCGACAACGTCGTCGACATGGCGCACTTCTTCTATATCCATTTCGCGTTCCCGACCTCCTTCCGGAACGTCCTCGAGGGGCACATCGCCGCGCAGTACCTGCGCACCCGGTCGCGCCCGGACTACGAGGCGGAGTCGGGACGACCCGGAACCGGGAGCACCGAGATCGGGCTGGTTTCTGAGGCCGCCTACTACGGCCCGTCGTACATGATCGACTACCTGAGCTACGACTACCACGGCGTGCCAATGGACGCGGTGCTCATCAACTGCCACTACCCCGTGACTCCGGAGCGGTTCGTGCTGCAGTGGGGCGTGATCGTCAAGAAGCTGCCTGGCCTGTCCGACGAGCAGGCGGACAAGGTGGCGGCGAAGTTCGCGAGGTTCGTCGGATTGGGCTTCCAGCAGGACGTGGAGATCTGGACTCACAAGACCCGGATCGACAACCCGCTGCTGTGCGCTGACGACGGCCCGGTGTACCAGCTGCGCCGCTGGTACGAGCAGTTCTACCTCGACGTCCAGGACGTCCAGGCGGACATGGTTGCCCGCCACGAGTTCGAGGTCGATACCGCTCGCGCGGTCGAGGCCTGGGAAGCCGAGGTCGCGGCGAACCTGGCCGCCCGCCAGCCGGCCGTCACCGACGCCGGGGCGGGAGCCGGCTCGGCATGACCGACGCCAGCCGGGCGGCGCTGGCCGACGGGGCGGCGCGGCCAGACGAGCGCCGGTTCAGGTACTGCGCTGTGCCGTGCGCCGAGTGCGGCGCGGTCGTGCGGGCGGCGAAGTTCAGCGGGCAGCACACCAGCGTGCAGTGGGACGTCGCGGCCGTGCGCCGGTGCGCCGAGTTCGCCCGGCGGGCCGCCGCGGGCGAGCAGACGCCGCTGATCGAGCGGTGCGACGCGATGCGGGCCAGCATCGAGAACGCGGTCCGCGAGGGCCGGCTGCCGGTAGCGCCGCCGTGACCGGCACCGGTGACCGCGATTTCTACCGGCTCCGCGTCGCGGCCGTGGTCGCAGAGACCGACGAGGCGCGCTCGCTGGTGTTCCACGTACCGCCCGCGCTGGCGACCGTGTTCGACTATCAGCCCGGTCAGTTCCTGACGCTGCGAATTCCGAGCGACCGCGACGGCTCGGTGGCGCGGTGTTATTCGCTGTGCAGCTCACCGCTGACCGGCGACCCGCTGACGGTGACCGTCAAGCAGACGGCCGCCGGGTACGCGTCGCGCTGGATCGCGGCCAACGTGGTGCCCGGTACCGAGCTGGGCGTGCTCCCGCCCGCCGGCCAGTTCGTGCCGCGGTCGCTCGACGACGACATCCTGCTGCTGGCGGCCGGCAGCGGCATCACCCCGGCCATGTCGATCCTCAAGTCGGTGCTGGCCGCGGGTACCGGCCGGGTCGTGCTGGTGTACGCAAACCGGGACGAGCGATCGGTGATCTTCGGCTCGGCGCTGCGTGAGCTTGGCCGCTCCGCCGGGACCCGGCTGCTCGTCGTGCACTGGCTCGATGTGCTGCAGGGCCTGCCCGCCGGACCGCTGCTGGCGCCGCTGATCCGGCCGTACGGCACTTACCAGATCTTCGCCAGCGGACCGGATCCGTTCCTGTCGGCGGTCAGGGAAGCCGCGCACGCGATCGGTGTCACGCCGCGCGCGGTCCGGGTGGAGAGGTTCCTGTCCCTGCAGCACAACCCGTTCGACGCGGCGGCCGCGCCAGGACTGACCGGCGTGGCGGCGACGCTCAGCGTCACGCTCGACGGCGAGACGCGCTCGCTGGGCTGGCAGGCAGGCGTCCGGATGCTTGACCTGCTGATGGACGCCGGCCTCGATCCGCCGTACTCCTGCCGGGAGGGCATCTGCGGCGCCTGCGCCTGCCAGCTGACCGGCGGAAAGGTGGAGATGGCCAATAATGAGGTGCTCGACGAGGCCGACCTCGCCGACGGATACATCCTGGCCTGCCAGTCGGTCGCCCTCACGCCCGAAGTCAGCGTGACGTACGAGTGACTCCCGAGAGCTACGTGCGGCTCATGGCCGATGACCTGGCTGGCGCCCGGCCGGCCGGGCGGC
>JBOHCP010000002.1:0-28197 GCA_050698875.1 Streptosporangiaceae bacterium
GGTGTGCTCGTCAGCATCGGGCACAGCGACGCAACGGCGGAGCAGGTCGCGGTGGCGGCGGACCACGGCGCGCGGATGGTGACGCACCTGTTCAACGCGCAGCGGCCGCTCAGCCACCGGGAGCCTGGCGTCGTCGGCCAGGCGCTCGCCGACGGGCGGCTGACCAGCGGGCTGATCGCGGACCTGGTCCACGTGGCCGCCCCGGTCTGCGGCCTGGCGTTCCGCGCGGCGCCCGGCCGGATCGCGCTGGTCACCGACGCGGCCGCGCCCGCCGGCATGCCGCCGGGAGAGTACCTGCTCGGCGGCGAACCGGTGACGCTGCCGGCTGGCGATGGCGAGCCCCCGGTACGCGCCGACGGCACGCTTGCGGGCTCGGCGCTGCGAATGGACGTGGCCGTCGGCAACGCGGTGGCGTGCGGCCTCTCGTTGCCAGCCGCGGTCGCCGCAGCCACCAGGATTCCCGCGGACCTGATCGGCCGGCCTGATCTCGGCCGGCTCACGACGGGTGCCGCGGCGGACCTGGTCTGGCTCGGCCCTGGCCTGCGCACCAGGGCCACATGGGTGGGCGGCAAACTGGTATATACCGATGGCAGCGCCGCCACGCTGGCGTGCGTGCGCGGGTGAGGAGAAAGGGAGCGGACTTGGCAGGGAACGAGGTGGGCCCGTCGGTGATGCGCCGGGAAATCGGGCAGCAGCCCGAGGCACTCCGGGCCACGATCGACGCGCTGCTGCCCCGCCGGGCGAAGGTGTCTGCGCTGGCGGCAGAGACCAGGTCGGTGCTGTTCATCGCGCGCGGCACGTCGGACAACGCCGCCGTGTACGGCAGCTACCTGATCCAGGCGCACGCCGGCCGGCTGACAGCGCTGGCCGCGCCGTCAATCGCGACGACGTACCGCGCGCGGGTCGACCTCGGGGGCGTGCTCGCGGTGGCGCTGTCACAGTCCGGCCGGACCGAGGAGATCGTCGAGACGCTGGAGTGGGCCGGGGCGTGCGGGGCTCGCACGCTGGCGATCACCAATGGCGGGGAGTCGTCGCCGCTGGCACAGGCGGCCTCGGTCGCGCTCTGCACGCAGGCCGGCGTCGAGCAAGCGGTGCCCGCGACCAAGACGTTCACCACCCAGCTGGCCGCGCTGGCGGTGCTGGGCCTCGCGCTCGGTGCGCCGCTTGACGCCGGGGAGCTGCGCGCGGTGCCGGACGCGGTGGAGTCGCTGCTGGCCGGCCCCACCGACCTGGAGCCGGTCGTCAGCGCGCTGGCCAAGGTTCCCGGCGTCGTCGTGTCCGGCCGCGGCATGGCCTACGCGGCCGCCCTCGAGCTGGCGATCAAGCTGAAGGAAGCGTGTTACCTGCACGCGATGGGGCTGTCGTACGCGGACCTGCTGCACGGGCCGATCGCGGTCGTGGACGCGGACACGCCCGCGATCGTCGTCGCGGCCGACTCCGGCCCGACGCTGGCCGGCACCGTCGACCTGGCCAGGCGCGTGACGGGGGCGGGCGCTCGCGCGTTCGGGATCGGCGGCGGCGCGGCACTCGCGGCCGCGTGCACGGCGGCGCTGGCCGGGCCGGCCCTGCCGGAATGGCTGGCCCCGATCGGGCTGATCGTGCCAGGCCAGCTCCTCACCGAGGCGCTAGCCAGGCGGCTCGGCATCAACCCCGACAGCCCGCGCGGCCTGAGCAAGGTGACCCAGACGGACTGAGCTGCCCGCGTCGGCCCGGGCCGTTCTCGCGCCAGCCCCTGTTGGCCGGCGTGGCTGCCTTCTTGGTGGACCCAGAGCTACACAGAAGAGCCATCCATCAGCCGGGCGATCATGGTCCGGCGCAGAATCTCGCGCTGTTCGACCAGGACTGGCCGGATCGCGTCGGCGGGCGGCGTGCCCGCGATCGCGTCGCTGGTAGCGGCGAGCGTCGCCTCGTCGGCCAGCGTCGCCGGATACAGCGCCCTGGCCAGCCGCTGCGCGGTCCTCGCGTCGTGCGCGCGGATCATCGGCAGCGCCTCGGCGAAGTATCTGCTGCGGAACGGGCAGGTCAGCGTCTCCTGGCCGGGCACCCAGAAACCCTCGGCGGTGGCCCGAGCCAGCCGCGGCGGCTGGCTCACGTCGAGGGCGGCAGCCCAGGCGGCTTCCTTCGCGGCGCGGGTTGGCCGCCGGGCGGTGCAGCCGGCCACGACGGTGTCACCGCCGACGGGGTCCGCGGCCGCGTAGCCGGCGAGGTCGCTGTCGGCGGCCAGATCCTTGGCGGCCAGCGTGGTGAGGATCCTGGCGCGCAGCTCGAGGTCGAGCACCAGCCCCGCCGGCAACGACCGGTCCTCGAGCCAGAGCCGGAGCAGGACAAGCTGAGCCGGACTGTCGGCGGCGGCCGCGTAGCCGCGCGCGAGCACCCGCTGTCGGCGGCTCCCTGGCCGCGCCCGCTCGCCTGACGCGAGAGCGGCCGCGGCGAGCTGCCTGCGGGCCCCGGTCCGCTGGTCAGGCCCCGCGTAGCGGTCGGCGGCCGCGACCGCGCGGTCGAGCAGCTGGTCCAGGCCGGCGACCGGCTCGCCCGAGGTGATGCGGCGAGACACGAGCGCGGTGTACTGCGCAGCGGCCAGCTCCGCGTGCTCCACCATCTCGGCTGCCATGCTCCAGCACACCGACTCGGCCAGCGGATCGGACACGTCCATCGCGACCGTGACCAGCGCGCGCCAGGAGACCGGGTCGAACCGCGTGGTCGCGTACGCCAGGTCCGTGTCGTTGAGGATGATGGCGGCGGGTCGTGGGCTGCCGGTCAGCTCGGGCACGTGCGTCCAGGCGCCGCGCACCGTGACGCTGATCCGGCGGCGGCAGCTCAGCCGGGATCCGGCCGCGTCGTAGCTGCCGATGGTGAGCCGGTGAGCGCGCAGCGGGCCCGCCCCGTCCGTAGCGGGCGGATCCTGCACGATGGCCAGCGACGTGATGGTGCCGTCCGGATCGACGATGATCTCGGGCCGCAGCACGTTGACGCCGGACTGTTCCAGCCACTGCGCCGCCCACGCGGTCAGATCCCGCTCGCTGGCGGCTGACCAGCAGTCGGTGAGGTCGGCGAGCGACGTCGCCGTCCAGGCGTGCCTGGTCAGGTAGTCGTGCAGCCCGGTGTGCACCGAGTCGGCGCCAATGAGCGCGCCGAGCTGCCGGATGACGCTCGTCCCCTTCGAATAGGTGATCGCCGTCGGCCTGGTCAGCGCGTCCGCGGCGGTCGCCACCGGCGACGACACCGGCTGAGTGCTCGGCAGGCCGTCGGCCTGATAGGCGCTGGCCTGGCCGGTCATGCCGAACTCCGCCCAGGCGTCAGGCTGGTCGAGCACCGCGGTGGCCGCGGTGTAGCTGAGGTAGGACGCCATCGCCTCGGCTAGCCAGAGGTCGTCCCACCAGCGACTCTCGACAAGGCAGCCGAACCACAGATGCGCGGCCTCGTGCGCCAGCACGACGGCGACGAAATCGTCCTGCTGATCCGCCGCCCGCTGCAGCAGCGTCTCGCTCACGCACATGACCGCGGGCAGCTGCATCGCCGGCGTGGCCAGCTCGGGCACGAACACGATGTCGAGCTTGCGGTACGGGCACGGAACCGCGAGCAACTGCTCGTAGTACCGCAGCGTCGCTGCGACGATCCCGGCGATCCGGGTCAGGCCGGTGGACCGCGCCAGGATCGGGCGGCATCGCATCGCCAGCACGGTCTCCGCCGCGTCGCCGCTGGTCTTCGAACCCGGCCGGGGAGCGCTGACCTGGCCCGCGGTGACATAAGGGCCGGCGACGAGCGCGAAGTCGTACGGCCTGAAGGCCGGCACCGCGGAGAAGTACCAGGCGCCGGCCGCGGCGCCATCGGGGTGATGCAGCGTCTCGCCAGTGGCGACACATGCCCACCCCGCGGGCAGCGTCACGATGAGGCTGAGCTTCGCCCGCAGGTCGGGCTGGTCGAAACAGCAGAAGACTCGCGGCGCCGCGGTGGGGTAACAGTGGGCAAGGACATAACGCTGCCCGTCGGCGGGGTCGGTGTAGCGGGTCAGGCCGCGGCCGTCGGTGGCGACGGGCACGGTCACGTCGACGGTCAGCGAGTTGCGGGCCGCGAGCCCGGTCAGCAGCAGCCGTCCGTGCGACAGCGCGCTCGGGTCGAGCGGCTTGCCGTTGAGCGTCGCTTCGTGGAGCGCGACGGGATCCAGGTCGGCAAAGGTAGCGGCGCCGGGCTCGTGACAGCTGAACGTGACCTCGGTGCGCGAGCGCGCGGTGTCGCCAGGGGCGGTCAGATCCAGGAAGATCGCGTAGGAGTCGACCGTGATCAGCCTGGACCGGGCTGCGGCCTCGGTCGCTGTCGTCGCGGTCGCCACTAGTCGAATACCCGGTGCACCTTGTGCTGGGCGGCCTGTGCGCGCGGCCGGATCACCATCAGGTCGACGTTGACGTGCGGTGGCCTGGTCACCGACCAGACCACCGCGTCGGCGACGTCGGCGCCGGTCAGCGGTTCGGCGACGCCGGCATAGACTGCGGCGGCCTTGGCCGCGTCGCCGTGGTACCGGTTCAGCGCGAACTCGGGCGTCCTGACCATGCCGGGCGCGATCTCGATGATCCTGACGGGCTGGCCAGACAGCTCAAGCCGCAAGGTCTCGGCGATGGCGTGCGTGCCGTGCTTCGCGACCACATACCCTCCGCCGCCCTCGTAGCTGATCAGCCCGGCTGTCGAGGACATCAGCACGATGGCGCCTGCCCCGCTGGCGATCAGCAGGGGCAGCAGCGCCTGGGTGGCGTGCAGCGTGCCCAGTACGTTGACGTCGTACATGGCCTGCCAGTCGGCGGGCGAGCTGCCAGCCACCGTGTCGGCGCCGATGGCCCCGCCGGCGTTGGCGAGCAGGACGTCGCACCGGTCAAGCTTCGCCGCCAGCGCGTCGACGGCGGCCCGGTCGGTGACGTCGACCTGATGCACCTCGGCGCTGCCGCCGCGGCCGGCGATCTCGGCGGCGAGCCGCTCGAGCCGGTCCTGTCTGCGCGCCGCGAGCACCACGTGATAGCCCGCGGTGGCGAGCCCGACGGCGCAAGCCGCCCCGATCCCGCTGCTCGCCCCGGTAATGACCGCCACCCGGTCCGTCGCGACATCGTTCATGACCGTGATTGTGTCAGCAGTTCGATGCCCTGGTCCGCCGCCCGGCTCTGGTTGACGGCTGCCTCGCTTAGCATCGGACCGTGCCGGCGTTGCGGGGAGTGATCACCGATTGGGGTGGTGTCATGACCAACCCCATCGCTGACAGCGTCAATGCCTGGCTTGCCGCGGATGGCATCGACCGGGCCAGCTACCTCACGGTCATGCGACGCTGGGTCGGTCCGGCCTACGCCGGCGGCGCGGACGGCAATCCCGTCCACGCGCTCGAGCGTGGCGAGTGCACGAGTGAGGAGTTCGAGCGCGCGCTCGCCCGTGAGCTCGTGCTGGTGACCGGGGGCCCGGTGGCCAGCCCCGGCCTGCTCGCGCGGATGTTCGCCGGGTCCAGCCTGGACGAGGCGATGATCGGGTTGTTCCGCCGGCTGCGGGCCGCCGGCGTGCCGACCGGCGTGCTCTCCAACTCCTGGGGCGGCGGCTACCCGCGCGAGCTGTTTCCCGAGTTGTTCGACGCCGTGGTCATCTCGTCCGAGGTCGGCATGCGCAAGCCCGAGCTGCGCATCTTCCGGCACGCTGCGCAGTTGCTCGGGCTGCACCCCGCGGAGTGCGTCTTCATCGACGACATCGACGCGAACGTCGCGGCGGCCGAGCGGGTCGGCTTCACGGGCGTCCTGCACCGCGCGACGGAGGGCACCACCGAGCGGGTCGCCGAGCTGCTCGGCGTTTCGCTCGGCTAGGCGGCCTCTGCGACTAGCCTTGCCGCTGTGGCTGACTACCCACGCCCGCTCAATCCGGGCCGTTCGGCCAACATGCGGGCCAACCGCCGCGCCGACACCAAGCCAGAGCTGGCGCTGCGGCGTGCCCTGCACAAACGGGGCTACCGCTATCGCAAGGACTACCGGCTGGACCTGACTGGGGCGCGGGTCCGGCCCGACATCGCCTTCACCGCGCGGCGGGTCGCGGTCTTCGTGGACGGCTGTTTCTGGCACTGCTGTCCGGAGCACGGCACCCAGCCTGCCAACAACACCTGGTACTGGGAGCCCAAGCTCGCGCGCAACGTCGCGCGGGACCGAGCGGCCGACGTCGCTCTCGACGCGGCCGGCTGGCGCGTCGTGCGGATATGGGAGCACGAGTCGCTGGCGGCCGCGGTTGCCGCTGTGGTGGCTGCGCTGGAAGCGGAGGCTGGTCGCCGTGCCGGCCGGCCCGTGGCTGAGCCGGGGCGGCAGCCGTCAGGACCGGGCGTAGAGCTCGGCGTTGAGCGAGCCGACGAAGTCCCTCGTCTGGCGCTCCGTGAGTGACGCTGCGACCAGAGCGTCGTGCGCGGCTCGATACCGTGCTACCTGGTCGGGATCCTCGATGGTCAGGAACCCGGCGTGAGTGTCGACGTAGACGACGTCGCGCCGTTCCCCGTTGACGGCGTCGTAGCCGAAGTGGAAGTACCTGGCCGTCATGAAGAACCCTGGCCGGGCCGTGAAAGGCAGTACGTGCAGCTGAACGCCGGGCGCGACGGCGGGCCCGGCCAGCGCGTCGAACTGCTCGCGCATGACCTGGGCCGAGCCGACCAACTGCCGCAGCGCCATCTCGCTCATGACCACGATGAGCCGAAGCGGCGGCAGGCCGTCGCGGTGGTGCAAGACCTGCTGGCGACGCTCCCGGAGCTGGAGCAGCTGCCGGAGGTGCCGCTCCGGTCGGTGCTCCAGGTCGCGAAGGATCGCCGCCGCGTAGCCTGCCGTCTGCAGCAGGTCCGGCACGAACGGGAGCGCGTAGGTTCGCTTGATCGCCGCGTCAGCCTCGTAGGCGAGCTGAGTGTCGAGCCCGGCGAGCACCTCGTCGTCGTAGCCTGACCACCAGCCGGGCTGCTGCGCCTGCCGCGCCCAGGCCAGCAATCGCTCGGCCTGCGCGGTGCCGTCGATGCCGTAGTGCCGGACCAGGTCCCTGATGTCACGCGGCATCGGCCTGCCCTGACCGTTCTCCAGCCGCGAGAGCTTGCTGCGGGAGATCAGCAGCGCCTCGGCTACGTCGCTCAGGTTCTCGCCCGCTTCGCTGCGTAGCTGCCCGAGGGCGGCCGCGATGGCCCGGCGCGGTGCCAGCGGGCCGGTCGTCCTCCTGCTGCCCGCGCGGTCAGGTGGCACGGCACGGGGTCGGATTTCGCGATGGGAATCCCATGCTGCGAGGGTAATTGGCCGCGGCGCCGAGCCGTGTCGCGACACGCCGCGCCCCGCTCCAGCGAAGTCCTGGCTGGTCAGGCGGCTAGTCTCGATGCCCACCGGCACCCTCCCCCGATATCGCGCGAAAAATGACGATGAACAGCTTAACGATCACTGCGTGCTGGGAATCCCACGCGGAGCGCATCCGCCGGCCGATCCGCTCCCGCCGGGATGGCTCGGACTGGCACACTCAAGGTCTGACTCGGTGACCGTCGCCGAGCGCTTCGGGGCCTGATGTGCGCGTGTATCTGCCAGCCACCATGCCGGTCGTGGCCGGACTGCTGAGCGTCGGCGAGTTCCTGCCGTCGTCGGCACGCGGCTATGCCGTCACGCCGGCCCTCAGGGAGTGGTACGCCAGCGGGGATATCGAGGAGCTTGAGTACGTCGCCATGACCCATGCGGCCAGGCGGGCACTGCGATTGCTGGCCGCCGATCCAGCCGCGCCGCGCCGCCGTGTCGTGCTGGCCGCAGAGATCCCGGCCGACCGGGTTACGACCGGCGTCGCCGCCGGCGACCCGGCGGAGGTCGCGATCATCGGGGCGGTGCAGCTCAGGCACCTCATGTCCGGTCATGTCGATGACGCCGCCGCCAGCGCCGAGATCGCCGCCGCCGTCGCGGCGCTCCCGGCCGCCGACGCCGGAGACGACGATGCCAGGTTCGCTGTCGACGAGGCGGAGGGCCACGAGCTGCTCTGGTATGCCACCCAGGAACTTGCCGAGCTGCCGCGCAACGACGGCTGACCTGGGCAGCTGAGCCGGCAGCGGGTACGGCGGCGGCACGGCGCCGGCCATGGCACGATGGAGGTCTCGCCATCGTCGTCGGGATAGCAGCGGAGCGTAGCCTTGTTGGACGCAGTCACAAAAGTCCCAGTTCCAGCGAACGAGCCGGTCAGGACCTATGCTCCCGGCAGTCCTGAGCGTGCCGCTCTGGAAGAGCAGATCAAGGCACAGGCAGGCCAGCGCGCCGAGCTGACCATGACCATCGGCGGGCGGCCCCACGCCGGCAGCGGGGAGCGCATCGAGGTGGTCCAGCCGCACCACCACCGGCACGTGCTCGGTGAGCTGCGCAACGCCACCGGCGGCGACGTGACGGCGGCCATCGAGGCCGCCCGGGCGGCTGCTCCCGGCTGGCGGGCACTGTCGTTCGACGACCGCGCCGCCATCTTCCTCAGGGCCGCGGACCTGCTCGCGGGTCCGTGGCGGCAGGTCATCAACGCAGCCACTATTCTCGGCCAGTCCAAGTCGGTCTTCCAGGCCGAGATCGACGCGGCCTGCGAGCTGATCGACTTCTGGCGCTACAACGTGCACTACGCGCGGCGGCTGCTGGCCGAGCAGCCCGGCAGCGCTCCGGGTACGTGGAACCGGCTCGAATACCGGCCGCTCGAGGGATTCGTGCTGGCGATCACGCCGTTCAACTTCACCTCAATCGCCGGGAACCTGCCGACCGCCCCGGCCCTGATGGGCGACGTAGTCATCTGGAAGCCGTCCCCGACCCAGCAGCTGTCGGCGTACTACCTGATGCGACTGCTGGAGGCGGCCGGGCTGCCGCCCGGCGTCATCAACATGGTCACCGGCGACGGGACTGCGGTCTCGCAGGTCGCAGTGCCGCACCGGGATCTGGCGGGCATCCACTTCACCGGGTCGACCCTTACGTTCCAGCACCTGTGGCGGACGGTCGGGGAGAATATCGCCGGCTATTCGGGCTACCCGCGGATGGTGGGCGAGACCGGCGGCAAGGACTTCGTGATCGCCCACCCGTCGGCTGACCCCGATGTGCTCGTCACCGCCCTGGTTCGGGGGGCGTTCGAGTACCAGGGACAGAAGTGCTCGGCAGCGTCGCGCGGCTACCTTGCCCGCAGCGTGTGGGACACCATGAAAGACCAGCTCCTCGGCACCGCGCAGGCGCTGACGATGGGCGACGTCGGGACCGACCTGTCGCTGTTCATGGGCGCGGTCATCGACGCCAGGGCGTTCGGCAAGCACGTCGAGGCGCTGGCGCGGGCGCACGACCGGCCCGGCATCACGGTGCTGACCGGTGGCACGACGGACGGTACCGACGGCTACTTCGTGCAGCCGACCGTGCTGGAGTCCGCTGACCCGACGGATGAGATCTTCACCCGCGAGTACTTCGGCCCGATCCTGGGCATCCACGTATACCCGGACAACAATTTCGACGCCGTCGTCGCGCAGGCGGCCGACGTCGCGCCGTACGCCCTCACCGGATCGATCGTCGGCCGGGATCGGGCGGCTATCGCGCGCGCCACCGACGCGCTGCGGTACTCGGCCGGCAACTTCTACATCAATGACAAGCCGACCGGCGCCGTCGTCGGCCAGCAGCCGTTCGGCGGCGCGCGCGCCAGCGGCACCAACGACAAGGCCGGGTCCATCTTCAACCTGATCCGCTGGGTCAACGCCCGGGCGATTAAGGAAACCTTCGTTCCGCCCGTCGACTACCGCTACCCGCACATGGGTTAGCACCAGCCGCTGCGAACAACTTGGCGGGGCCATGCGGCCAGCCTGCCTAGAATGTGAGGCATTATGGTCGTCGACGTCGCCCACGGCAGCCGAGCGCCGGTCGATCCGGCCGGGCTGGAAGGCCACCGGCGAGAGCTGACCGGGTACTGCTACCGGATGCTCGGGTCGGCCTTCGAGGCAGAGGAGCGGTGCAGGAGGTCATGCTCCGGGCGCTGCGGGCCGCGGACAGCTTTGCGGGGCGGTCCAGTCTGCGGTCATGGCTCTACCGGATCGCGACGAACGTCTGCCTCGACATGCTGCGCGGGCGCAAGCGCCGGGCGTGGCCCGCCGCGCTCGGCGTCCCGTCGTCACCCGATGGCAACCTCCTCGGCCCGCTGCTGCCCGAGTACACGTGGGTGTCGCCGGTAGCCGACGCCGCGGTGCTGCCCGAGGACGCTGACCCTGCCGAGATCACGGTGGCCAGGGAGACGGTCAGGCTCGCATTCGTGACCGCGCTGCAGCAGTTGACCGGACGGCAGCGCGCGGTCCTCCTGCTGAACCAGGTCCTGCGCCTCGACGCGGCCGAGATCGCCGAGCAACTCGACACGACGGTCGCGGCTGTGTACGCCCTGCTGCAGCGGGCTCGGGCCACGCTCGGCGCGCTGCCCGTTCGGGAGCGTCCGACCGACGTAGCCGCCGAGCACGCCGAACTGCTGGCCCGCTACGTGGCCGCGTTCGAGCGATACGACATCGCGGCGCTCGTCGATCTCCTGCACGCCGACGCGATCCAGTCGATGCCGCCGTTCGCAATGTGGCTGCGCGGCCCCGCGGACATCGGCGCGTGGATGGTCGGGCCCGGTGCGGACTGCCGGTCGTCGCGCCTCATTCCGACCGCCGCGAACGACTCGGCCGCCTTCGGACAGTACCGAAGGGACCCTGCTGGCGGGCACGCGCCGTGGGCGCTGCAGGTGCTTCAGATCGCCGGCGGGCAGATTACCGAGCTGCACTTCTTCCTCGGCACCGCGCGGCTGTTCCCGTTGTTCGGACTGCCCGCCAAGCTGCCGGAGTCCGACGCAGCGACGCCCTGACCGCTGTGCGTTCGCCTGCGGCGATGCCGGGCACGCGCATGGTTGCCCGAACGTTGGGCGCCGGGCGTTCCCAGCCGGGTGTGGCCCCGGAGGCCGGCCGTTCCCAGCCGGGTGTGGCCCCGGAGGCCGGCCGTTCCCGGCTCGGGGCATGCGACACCGCTCGCGCTCCCGCCGCCAGATCCGAGCGGATCTTGAGTTAATTGCGTTAGTTGTCCGTTACGGCGAGTACTCTCGAACCACCGCACTGCGCGCCGGAGGTGTACCGTCGACCGTCTCGTCCTGTGGAACATCGATCTCACCCTGATCGACGTCGGCAGGGTAGCCCGCGATGCGTTTGCCGACGCCTTCCGCCGGGTGACCGGCCGACCGCTGGCCGCGCTGCCGCAACTGGCTGGGCGGAGTGACACCGAGATCTTCTTCGAGTCGCTGTACCTGAACGACGTGCCGACCGGTGCGGCGGAGGATGCCGATTTGCTCGCGCGGTACTGTCACGCGCTGGAGATCGCGTTCGCGCAGCGACAGGACGACCTGGTCCGGCAAGGGAGGCTGCTGCCCGGCGCGCGCGACGCCGTGCTCGCGGTGGCCGCCCTGCCCGGCGTGGTGCAAACCGTGCTGACCGGCACGATCAAGCCCAACGCCGTGCGCAAGTTGGCGGCGTTCGGCCTCGACGGTGCACTCGATCTGGAGATCGGCGGATACGGCTCGGACGCCTACCCGCGCGGCTCACTGCTCCTGGAGGTCCGGCGTCAGGCGAGCGAGAAGTACCGCACGCCGATGGACGAGGTGCCCGCTGTCTACCTCGCGGACACCGCGCGCGACATCGAGGCCGCGGCCGTCGGCGGCGCGCGGTGCATCGCCGTCGCGAGCGGCCGGGAGACGGCCGCCGAACTCCAGGACGTCGGCGCCGACCTGCTCCTCGCCGACCTGTCCGACACCGGTCAGGTAGTCACCGCGATCGACCGGCTCACCCGGCCGCTGGGGGTGCGCGCTCATCCCGCGGCCGGCTAGCCGAGCGGGTCGGTGGTCCAGGCCGCGGGGTCCGGGCCGAGCAGCCGGACGCTCCCGAACACCGTCAGCAGGCCGCCGAACCGGTCGCCGCCCGGCAGCGGGGCGCCGCTGCCGGGGTGTTCAGGTCGAGGGTGGGTAGGGCTGCACCCCGTCGATGTCGTTCGCGCACAGGCTCTGCCCGTGCTTGTCCGGCTGGTCGAGGTTGCGCAGCAGGGCCGGCGCGCGTCCAGCGTCACGGCCGTCGGCTGCCAGCCGGCCGGCAGGTCGGCGAGCTCGAAGCCGAACACCAGCGGGGTGGTGTCACCGTACTGCAGGCTGGCGGCAATCTTCTCAAGCAGCGCCTTGGCCGCCGCCGACTGCGGCTCGGGCTGCACCTGGCTCTGCTGGGCGGCCTGGACGCCCGCCCGCCCGCGCGATCCAGAAGCGGGCACGTTGACCCATCCGGCCAGCTTTCCCCCGCTGCAGGTGGGGCAGGCGGCGGGGCCGGCCATCGGCACCCGCGCCCTCTGGGCCAGCGGGATACTGACCTGGCAGGGCGGCGCGTGCTCGTCCTGGCGGCGAGGTCGAGCAACTCACGCACGGTAGTCTCATCCATGCTCCATCACCCCGACAGAAGCTGCTGAGTCGGGCCGCGATGGCCCGAGCCGACCACGCGGCGCGGGCGGCGAGCACCACGTCGCTGTCGAACGCGACGACCGGCCGGTCGAGCGCCGCGCCGTGCAGGCTGACTCGCCGAGCCCAGCCAGATCGCTGCTCGCCGAGGAACTCGCGCACCAAGATCGTCCGTGCGGACGCGTCGGTGTGGTCGAGCCCGCTGGCTCGGTCCCCGGGCACGTAGAGCCGCGTGATCGCGGCCTGCACCAGGTCGTCGGCGCGATGCCAGTCCTGGCAGAGCAGGAGCGTGAGCCGTCGCAGGGTGCCCAGCCGCGCCGTCGCGTAACTCCGTGAACTCCTCGTCGCGGCGAGTGCTCACGATCGGCCGTCCCCCGTGCGTGGCATAGTCACACTGGGTCAAGGTGTGCGAGGGCTCGGCTGGTTGCCTCGGAGCCAACTGGACGTGGCCGTCTGCTGCCGCATACTGGTATATAACACTGCGGTCAACGACGACGGATCTGCAGAGTTGGGGGGCGCGCGCGTGGGCGACGGCCTGACGTCGGCACCTGGGCCGGGTCGCGACTACGGCGACCTGCTCTGGGCGCCGACCGCTCGGTCAGCGCAGGGCGCCGAGGTCACCCGGTACGCGCGGTGGCTGGCCGTGCACGGCGGGCCGCAGGTGCCCGGCGCCGCGGACGGCGGACTCGTATCCTATCCCGAGCTGTGGCAGTGGTCCGTGCGCGACCCGGCCGCGTTCTGGTCGTCGATCTGGGACTTCTTCGGCGTGCTCGGCCACCGGGGAGACGGTCCGGTGCTCGACGGCTCGCTGCCGGATGCGAGGTGGTTCGCCGGCAGCACGCTGAACTACGCGCGGAACGCGCTATACCGGGCTGACGTCAAGCCGGACCACACCGCGGTGATCTACCGCGCGGAAACCGGCCGCGAAGGCCGCCTGAGCTATGGCGAGCTGCGGGCCGAGGTGGCCCGGGTTCGCGCCGGGCTGCAGCGGCTCGGTGTCGGCCTCGGCGACCGGGTCGCCGCCTACCTGCCGAACTCTCCCGAGGCGCTGATCGCGATGCTCGCCACCGCGAGCCTGGGCGCGATCTGGACGTCCTGCTCGCCGGACTTCGGCGCGCACAGCGTGGTCGACCGGTTCGCGCAGATCACGCCCAGGGTGCTGATCGGCGTCGACGGCTATGCCTACAACGGCAAGACCTTCGACCGGCGGGCGGAGCTCGCCGCCATCGTGGCGGGCCTGGACGGGCTGCGGACCGTGATCATGGTGGACTACCTGGGCAACGGCCCCGAGCCAGCCCCAGCGGGGGGCTCCGGGGGGTCGTCTCCCCGACTGGCAGCAGCGGGGGGCTCCGGGGGGTCGCCCCCGCGGCTGGCAGCAGCGCTGCCGGGCGGCGTCGCCGTGCTGGACTGGGCCGGGCTCGAGCCAGCCGCGGCTGCCGACCCGCAGTTCACCGAGGTACCGTTCGGCCATCCGCTGTGGGTGCTGTACTCGTCCGGCACCACGGGCCTGCCCAAGCCGATCGTGCACGGCCACGGCGGGATCGTGCTTGAGCACCTCAAGGCCATCGCCCTGCACCAGGACCTGACAAGCGCGGACGTGTTCTTCTGGTACACCACGACCGGCTGGATGATGTGGAACTACGTCGTCGGCGGCCTGCTGGCCGGCGCCACCGTGGTGCTGTATGACGGCAGCGCCACGCACCCGGACCCGGGCGCGCTGTGGGCGCTCGCGGCCCGGGTCGGCGTCAGTTACTTCGGCGTCGGTGCGCCGTACCTGCTGACCTGCATGAAGGCGGGCATACACCCGGCGCGCGAGCACGACCTGACGGCCCTGCGGGGCATCGGCTCCACCGGATCGCCGCTCCCGCCTGAGGGTTTCCGCTGGGTGCACCAGGAGCTGGGAACGGGCTCGACCGGCCTGATTCTGGGTTCGTACGCCGGCGGTACCGACGTGTGCACAGGGTTCGTCGGACCGTCGCCGCTGCTGCCGGTGCGCGTCGGGGTGATCTCCGGTCCGTGCCTCGGCGCGAAGGTCGAGTCGTTCGATCCGGACGGGCGGCCGCTCATTGGCGAGGTCGGGGAGCTGGTGCTGACGGCGCCGATGCCGTCGATGCCGGTGGGCTTCTGGAACGACCCCGACGGCGCCCGGTACCGGGCCAGTTACTTCGCCGAGTACCCCGGCGTCTGGCGGCACGGGGACTGGATCATGATCCTGCCAGACGGTGGCTGCGTGATCTACGGGCGGTCTGATGCCACGCTCAACCGCGGTGGCGTCCGGATGGGCACCAGCGAGTTCTACCGCGTCGTCGAGGCGCTGCCGGAGATCGCCGACAGCCTCGTGGTCGACACCGGCCAGCTCGGCCAGGACGGGCGGCTCATCCTCTACGTCGTCCCAGCCGACGGTCAGGAGCTCGACGATGCCCTGGTTACCCGGCTCCGCTCGCTGCTGCGCGCGCAGTTGTCGCCTCGGCACGTGCCCGACGAGATCCATCAGGTGCCTGGCATCCCGCGGACCCTGTCCGGCAAGAAGCTGGAGGTGCCGGTCCGCAAGATCCTGCAGGGCACGCCGGTGGCCGCCGCGGCCGACCCGGACGCGCTGGCCAACCCGGAGGTCCTCGGCTATTTCGTGCCAGGGGCCAGTCGATGACCCGGCCCGATCGGGGGCCCCCCGGAACCCCCGCTGTACCCGGCCGGGGAGCGACCCCCGGAACCGCGGCTGTACCCGGCCGGGGAGCGACCCCCGGAACCCCCGAGGTTCCGGTCGGACGCAGCTTTGGCGAGGAAGGCGGCCTGCTGACCTATGGCCGGTACCTGCGGCTGAGCGAGCTGCTCAGCCAGCAGGTGCTGCTGTCGGACCCGCCGGTGCACGACGAGATGCTGTTCATCATCGTGCACCAGACCTACGAGCTGTGGTTCAAGCAGCTTCTGCACGAGCTCACCGCGGTCCGGGACGCCATGCTGGCGGCCAGCGGCCCGGCCGATGCGGAGGACCGGCCGACCTGGCTGGCCCGGCAGTTGCTGCAGCGGGTGCACAGCATCGAGCGGCTGCTGGTCAGTCAGATCGACATACTCGAGACGATGACGCCGCAGGACTTCGGCGCGTTCCGGTCGACACTGGCGCCCGCCAGCGGCTTCCAGTCCGTCCAGTTCCGGGAGCTGGAGTTCGTCTCGGGCGCCAAGGACGCCGGCTTCCTCCGGCGGTTCCGCTCGCTCACCGACGACGAGCAGGCGCGGCTGGCACGCCGGCTGGCCGAGCCGACGCTGTGGGACGCCTACGTCGATCTGCTCGCATCGCGAGGTCTGCCCGTCCGGACCGACCAGGAGATCCTCGCCGCGCTGGCGAGCGTGGCGAGGGACCGTCCGCATCACGACGACCTCTGGCAGCTCGCCGAAGACCTGCTTACTCACGACGAGCTGGCGGCGCTGTGGCGAGCCAGGCACGTTCAGATGGTGGAACGGCAGATCGGCACGCGGTCGGGCACCGGCGGCTCGACCGGCGCACCGTATCTGCATGGCCGGGTGCCGCTGCGGTACTACCCGCTGCTGTGGGAGCTCCGGGACTCGCTCTAGCGGCAGCGTGGCCGCGGTAGGGAGTAGATATGCCAGACCAGAGGGATGACCAGCTCGCCGCGGCGGCAGGCTGCGCGGGCCAGGTACCGGGTACCGGCGACCTCGTGTCGTGCCTGCAGGCGTATTACCGGCACGTGGCCGACGACGACCTGACGGACGCCGGCCCGGAGCGGCTGGCAGCGGTGCTCGCACAGCACGTTCACCTCGCCGCGTGCCGACCGCAGGGCCGGGCGCTGGTCGATGTCCGGCCGGGCGGCGACGCCGTGCTGCGCCTGCCCGCCGACGTCATCGACATCGTCACCGACGACATGCCGTTCCTGGTCGACTCCATCACCATGGAACTCGCCAACCACGGGCTGTCGGCGCGCGTGATCGTGCACCCGCAGCTGCGGGTCCGCCGAGACGTGACGGGGGCGCTGCGCGAGGTTGTCGGCGCGGTCGGTGGCCCCGCCATGGACGGGGATGGCGGCCACGGGTCCGGCACTGAATACGGCCACGACGAGCTGGCCGAATCGTGGACGCATATCGAGATCCCGCCGCTGGCGGCGGGCGAGGCGCAGGCCCTGACCGCCGATCTCGACCGAGTGCTCGGTGACGTCCGGGTCGCGGTCGAGGACTATGCCAGGATGCGGGCCAAGGCGCTGTGGCTGGCCGCCGAGGTACTCCGCTCGACTTCGGGCTCGACTTCGGGCTCGACTTCGGGCTCGACTTCGGGCTCGACTTCGGGCTCGACTTCGGCGGCGGCAGCACCGGGCGGACGACCCCCCGAGCCCTCCGTAGGCAGTGACGCCGAGGCCCCGGCCGAGATCGCCGCGCTGCTGCGGTGGCTGACCGACGGCCGGTTCACCTTCCTGGGCTACCGGGAGTACGACCTGATCCGCGGCGAGGACGGGATGGCGCTTCGGGACGTGCCGGGCACTGGCCTTGGCATCCTGCGGCACGACCGCAAGGGGCCCGGCTCGTTCGAGACGCTGCCGGAGGAGGTCAAGGCCCGCGCGCTCGACGAGCAGCGGCTCATCCTGACGGAGGCGAACTCCCGGTCGACGGTGCACCGGCCGAGCTACCTGGATTACGTGGCGGTGAAGCGGCTGTCGCTGGCCGGCGAGGTGGACGGGGAGTATCGCATTCTCGGCCTGTACACCCACGCCGCGGTTGCCGAGCGGGTCAAGGACGTCCCCGTGCTACGGCGCAAGCTGGCCGAGGTGCTGCAGTTGTCCGGCCTGAGCGCCGACAGCCACGACGGCAAGGATCTCGCCGAGGTGCTGGACTTCTATCCGCGCGAAGAGCTGTTCATGACCTCGACGGCCGAGCTCGCTGCCATCGCGGCCGGCGTGCAGCTGGCCCGCGAGCGCCGCCAGACCAAGCTGTTCCTGCGCCGGGACGCCTTTGGCCGGTACGTGTCATGCCTGGTCTACCTGCCGCGCGACCGCTACACCACGCAGGTCAGGTTGCGCGCCCAGCAGGTCCTGCAGCGCGCATTCGGCAGCCAGCAGGTCGACTACAGCGTGCTCGTGGGCGAGTCGCCGGTGTCGCGGCTGCACCTGGTCGTGCGGGCAGAGCGGGGGAGCCAGCTGCCGGACGCAGATCCGGCCGAGCTGGAGCACGCCATCGCGGCAGCCATCCGGTCCTGGGACGACGACCTCGCCGCCGAGGCGACGGCTGCGTTCGGGCCGCAGCGCAGCCGGGAGCTGATGAACCAGCTCGGCGACGCGGTCCCCGCTCCTTACAAGACTGACGTCCCGGCGTCGGCTGCGATCACGGACTTCGCCCGCATCATCCGGCTGCGCGAGTCCGGCCGCGATGTCGACTTCGAGCTGTGGGAGTCGGAGGACTACGTCGGCGGCGTGCCCATCGAGGACAACGAGGTGCCGGACGCCCGCAAGCGGGTATGGCGGCTGACCATCTACCGCACCGGCGGACCGATCACGCTGACCGACGTGCTGCCGAGGCTGCAGCACATGGGCGTGGACGTGGTCGACGAGCACCCGTACGAGTTCCCGGCTGAGCAAGGGCGGGGCGACCTCCTGCCGTTCTGGATCTACGACTTCGGCCTGCGGCGCGCCGCCATGCGCGAGGGTGCGGCCGACGGCGACCTCATCGCCGATCAGCGCGTCAGGCAGCAGGTGGAGAGGGCGCTGGCTGCGCTGTGGGACGACCGGATCTCAGACGACGGGTTCAACGCGCTGGTGCTGGACGCGCAGCTGACCTGGCAGCAGGTGTTCATGCTGCGGGCGTACGCCAAGTACCTGCGGCAGGCCAAGATCAGCTTCAGCCTGGAGTACGTGGCCAGGTCGCTGCGGTCCAACGCCTCGATGGCGCGACTGCTGGTTCGGCTGTTTGAGTCCCGGTTCGACCCGGCCAAGCAGGCTGGCCGGGCCGAACGGGACGAGGGCATAGTCGAGGAGATACGCGGCGCGCTCGACGCCGTCGCCAGCCTGGACGAGGACCGGATCCTGCGCTCCTACCTCGGCCTGATACTCGCGACGCTGCGCACCAACTACTACAGCACCGCCTTCGGCCCCGTTCCCTTCCTGGTCGTCAAGCTGAACTCACGGGAAGTGCCTGGCCTGCCTCCGCCCTGGCCGCAGTTCGAGATGTTCGTGTACTCACCGCGGTTTGAGGGCGTGCACCTGCGGTTCGCGCAGGTGGCGCGGGGCGGCCTGCGCTGGTCGGACCGGCCGGAGGATTTCCGCACTGAAATCAGCGACCTGGCGAAGGCGCAGGAGGTCAAGAACTCTGTCATCGTGCCGTCCGGGGCAAAGGGGGGCTTCGTCTGCAAGCGGCTGCCGGATCTCGCCGACCGCGACGGCTACGCCGCCGAGGTGCTGGCCTGTTACCGGATGCTCATCACCGCCATGCTCGACGTGACCGACAACCTCGTGAACGGCCAGGTCGTGCCGCCAGCCGAGGTGGTGCGCCACGACGGCGACGACCCTTACCTGGTCGTCGCCGCCGACAAGGGAACCGCCACGTTCTCCGACTTCGCGAATGAGATCGCGCTGGCCCGCGGGTTCTGGCTCGGCGACGCGTTCGCCTCCGGCGGATCCGCTGGCTACGACCACAAGAAGATGGGCATCACCGCGCGCGGCGCCTGGGAGTCGGTGAGGTACCACTTCGGCGCGCTCTGCGTCGACGTGAACACCAGCGACCTCACCGTGGTCGGCATCGGCGACATGTCCGGTGACGTATTCGGGAACGGGATGCTGCTGTCGCGGCACCTCAGGCTCGTCGCGGCGTTTGACCACCGGCACGTCTTCCTGGATCCCGATCCCGACTCGGTGGCCAGCTACGCCGAGCGGCGGCGGCTGTTCGACCTGCCGCGGTCGTCCTGGGGCGACTATGACGCACGGGTGATCTCGGCTGGCGGCGGGGTGTGGCCGCGGTCGGCGAAGTCCATCCCGCTGTCGCCGCAGGCCAGGGCCGCGCTCGGGATCGGCGACGCGGACCGCGCGCTGTCGCCCGATGAGGTGATCTCCGCGATCCTGACCGCTCCGGTGGATCTGCTGTGGAACGGCGGCATCGGCACCTACGTCAAGGCTTCCTACCAGTCCCACGCCGACGTCGGGGACCGGGCCAATGACGCGGTGCGAGTCGACGCCACCGAAGTGCGGGCCAGGGTGGTCGCCGAGGGTGGCAACCTGGGCCTCACCCAGCAGGCCCGCATCGAGTACGCGGTGGCCGGCGGCCTGGTGTGCACCGACTTCATCGACAACTCGGCCGGGGTCGACACCTCCGACCACGAGGTCAACATCAAGATCCTGCTCGACCACGAGGTGCGAGCGGGGACGCTGACCGTCGCGGGCCGGAACGACCTGCTGCAGCAGATGACCGACGATGTCGCGCAGCAGGTTCTGGTGCATAACTACCGGCAGGTCCGGGTGCTTGCCGCGGCCCGCGCGCAGGCGCCGCAGATGCTGCACGTGCACGCCCGGTACATCCACAAGCTTGAGCGCGACGGCCGGATTCGGCGCAAGCTGGACGTGCTGCCGACCGATCGCGAGATCGCCGAGCGGCGGACGGCTCATACCGGCCTGGTGGTGCCCGAGTTCGCGGTGCTGCTCGCCCAGACCAAGATCGAGGCTACCGAGGAGGTGCTGGCCTCTCGCCTGCCAGACGACCCCTTCCTGCATCGGGTGCTCGCGGACTACTTCCCGCCGGCGCTGCGGGAGCGGTACGCGGCGCGGCTCGACGCCCATCCGCTGCGCCGCGAGATCATCACGACGGCGATCGTCAACGACATGGTCGACAGGTCCGGCATCACCTTCGCGTTCCGGCTGGCCGAGGAGACCGGGGCCTCGGTCCCCGACATCATCGCGGCGTGGCTCGTCGCCAGAGTCGTGTTCGACATGCCGGGCTTCTGGGCGCGCGTCGAGGAGCTCGATGGCAGCCTCGACGCCGGCGTGCAAGTTCGCGCGATGCTTGAAGGCCGCAAGCTGACCGAGCGCGCCGCCCGGTGGCTGCTGGCGTTCCGCCGCCCGCCGTTCGACGTGCAGGCCACCTGCGACTTCTTCGCGGCGGGCGTGCTGACCGTGGCAGCAGGATTGCCGAAGCTGCTGGCGGGCCGGGACCTCGTCGGCTTCGACGAGCGCCGGCAGGAGTACGTGGCCGCCAGCGTGCCCGACACCCTCGCGGACCGCATCGCCGCGATGGTGCCCGCATACTCGGCCTTCGACATCGTGGACGTCGCCTACGGCACCGGCCGGTCGGTCGACGAGACCGCCGAGGTGTACTTCGACCTCGCGGACCGGCTGCAGATCGCCAGGCTGCGGGACCTGATCACCGCGCTGCCCCGGGAGGACCGGTGGAACACGATGGCCAGAGGTGCCATCAGGGACGACCTGTACGCCGCCCACGCAGCGCTGGCCAGGAACGTGCTCACGGTCACCGAGCCCGGCAGTCCCGAGCAGCGACTCGCCGCCTGGGTCGAGCGGAACGCGTCGGCGGTGCGCCGGGCGACCCAGACCCTCACGGAGATCTGGGAGAGCAACGACTTCAGCATCGCGACGCTGTCGGTGGCCGTCCGGGCGGTGCGCTCGCTGGTCACGACGGCGACGCTGCCGGGCTGACACGCGACGGCCCGCGCCTGCTATCTGTTGATTCAGTCAGCGGGTAGGACCGGCCGGATACCCCCGGTCGCGTAGGCTGCAGTCATGCCAACCGACCCCGCGAGCGAGATGTCTGAGCTGATCGCGACGCTCGCCAGTGTGGAGGCTGTCATCGACCGGGACGCCATGCGCAGCGAAGCCGAGAGCCTTCGCGAGCGGTCGGCCGATCCGAGTCTCTGGAGCGACCAGGAGCACGCCCAGGAAGTCACGAGGCGGCTGTCGTACCTGGACGCCGAGCTGGCCAGGCTGGAGGCGCTGCACCGCAGGCTCGACGACACCGCGATCATGTTCGAGCTGGCGGACAGCGAGCAGGACGAGCCGACCAGGCGGGAGGCCGAGCGAGAGCTGGCGGCGCTGCGCAAGGAGATCGACCAGCTCGAGATCAGGACGCTGCTCAGCGGCGAGTACGACGCCAGGGAAGCACTGATCAGCATCAACGCGGGCGCGGGCGGAGCCGACGCGGCCGACTGGACCGAGGGCCTGCGCCGCATCTACCTGCGCTGGGCCGAGCGGCACGGGTACTCGACCGAGGTCTACGACACCTCGTACGCCGAGGAGGCGGGGATCAAGTCGACCACGTTCACCGTCAAGGCGCCTTATGCCTACGGCACCCTGCGGGGCGAGCACGGCACGCACCGCATGGTGCGGATCTCCAAGTACGACAACCAGGGACGTCGCCAGACCTCGTTCGCGATGGTGGACGTGCTGCCCGTGGTTCAGCGGGTCGATCACATCGACATTCCCGAGGACGAGATCCGCGTCGACGTGTTCCGATCCAGCGGGCCCGGCGGCCAGGGCGTTAACACCACCGACTCTGCGGTCCGCGTCACGCACCTGCCGACCGGCATCGTGGTGTCGTGCCAGAACGAGCGCAGCCAGATCCAGAACAAGGCCACCGCCATGGCGGTGCTGCAATCCAAACTGCTCGAGCGCAAGCGCGAGGAGCAGGCGGCCAAGCTCAACGAGCTGCGAGGCGATGGCGGGCGGAGCTGGGGCACGCAGATCCGCAACTACGTCTTGCACCCTTACCAGAACGTCAAGGACCTGCGCACCGGAATCGAGACAGGGAACACCGCCGCCGTCATGGATGGCGAAATCGACGACTTCATCGAAGCCGAGGTCCGGTGGATGCGTAGCCAGGGACTCTGACCCGGCAGATCAGCACCCCACACCGGCCGCAGACCAGCACCACGGGGTCGCGGGGGCCACCCCCGCCCAGCACCGCGAGTCCGGGTGTCGTCCCCCCAGCCAGCACTCCCAGCCAGCCCGCGAGGACCGGCTGCTGCTGAGCCGTCGGCTCAGTGGCCCAGGTGCATCGCCGCGACCGTCAGCAAGGCCAGGATGAGCAGGACAGCAGCGATCAGCTGCACGCTCATCCCGTGGCTGTGCTGGTGGACACGGGCGCGCGCCGCACGGCAGGTCGGGCAGCGACCCTCCGCGACCGGTCCGGCACACTGGGCACAAATCAGGTGCTCACAACTCATCCCGCTCCTACCCGGCGCAATCGGGCACTGAGTCACTTCGACGATGTTGGACGTTCCCGACCAGTTTCCCCCCTAGACTGGCCCGAGGCCAAACCGGCAGCATGCAAGGCCCGGCCAGCCGCGTCAGTCTCGCCTAGACCTGCGATGGACCAGTGATCCACTTCGACAACGTTACCAAGACGTACGCGAACCAGAGCCGCCCGGCGCTGGAGAGCGTGAACCTGGATGTCGAGAAGGGCGAGTTCGTCTTCCTGGTCGGGCCGTCGGGCTCCGGCAAGTCGACCTTCCTGCGCCTGGTCCTCAAGGAGGAGCGGCCGACCTCGGGGCGCATCCACGTCGCGGGCAAGGACCTGGCCCGGCTTACCAACTGGAAGATTCCGCACCTGCGCCGCCGCATCGGCTGCGTCTTCCAGGACTTCCGGCTGCTGCCGAACAAGAGCGTTTACCAGAACATCGCGTTCGCTCTCGAGGTGATCGGCAAGCCCCGCCGGTTCATCCGCAAGGTCGTCCCCGAGGTCATCGATCTGGTGGGCCTTGAGGGCAAGCGAGAGCGGATGCCCGACGAGCTGTCCGGCGGCGAGCAGCAGCGCGTCGCCATGGCGAGGGCCTTCGTCAACCGGCCGATGATCCTGCTGGCCGACGAGCCGACCGGGAACATCGATCCGGCGACCTCGATCGGCATCATGAAGGTGCTCGACCGGATCAACCGGACCGGGACCACGGTAGTGATGGCGACGCATGACGCCGCCATCGTCGACTCCATGCGCAAGCGCGTCATCGAGCTGGAGTATGGCAAGGTCGTCCGCGATCAGTCGCGTGGAGTCTACGGCCAGGCTTACTGACAGCCGCGACGGATTACCCGAAGGACAACTGCCGACAATGCGTTTCCAGTTCGTGTTCAGCGAGGTATGGATTGGCCTGCGCCGCAACCTGACCATGACAGTCGCCCTCGTCGTGGTGGTCGCGATCAGCCTGTCCCTGCTCGGCACGGGTCTGCTGTTCGTCAAGCAGATCGACAACACCCGGTCCTTCTGGCAGAGCCGGGTGCAGCTGTCGGTCTACCTGTGCACGGCCTCCGACGTGGCCCCGAACTGCCAGAAGAACGGCGGGGTGACCCCGTCCGAGATCACTGCGATCAGGACCGAGCTGCTGGCGACGCACGACACGCTGAGCGTCCAGTTCGTGACGGCGGCCGCGGCCTACAAGCAGTTCCGGCAGGAGTTCGCCAACAACGAGCCGATCGTCCGGTACACCGACAAGACTCAGATCCCGCCATCCTTCGAGATCAGGCTCAAGAACACCGAGGCGGATTCAGCCCAGGTCACCGAGGTCATGGACGGCGCGCCCGGAGTGTCCCAGGTGGTCAACGACGCCTCCATCCTCGATCAGTTCTACAAGCTACTTGACGGAGCCAGGAACGCGGTCGTGGTGATCGCCATATTCCTGCTGGTCGCGGCGATCCTGCTGGTCGCGAACACGATCCGGCTCTCGGCCTTCAACCGGCGGCGGGAGACCTCGATCATGCGCCTGGTCGGTGCATCCAACTTTTACGTGCAGCTGCCATTCCTCGTCGAGGGGATGATCGCCGGCCTGTTCGGCTGGCTGGTCGCCACCGGCTTGCTGATCGGCGTGAAGTCGGTCCTGCTCAGCAGCCTGCAGAGCATATTCCCGTACGGTGTCACCCTGGGCACAGCTGACCTAGTGGAGGTGATCATCGTGGCCATGATCACCGGCCTGCTGATCTGCGGCAGCACCTCGTTCCTGACCCTCAGGCGTTACCTGCGGGTGTAAAGCTAGAATCGTCAACCGGTGACAGCGGACCGAGGCAAGAAGATCATTGCCAGCAACCGACGAGCCCGGCATGACTACACCATCGAGGACACGGTAGAGGCGGGTCTCGTGCTGACCGGCACCGAGGTGAAGTCGCTTCGGGCCGGGCGCGCGACGCTGGCCGACGGGTTCGGGCAGATCGCCGATGGCGAGGCCTGGCTGCATGGCGTCCACATCCCCCAGTACACCCAGGGCACCTGGACCAACCACGAGCCGCGGCGCATCCGGAAGCTGCTGCTGCACCGCAAGGAGATCGACAAGCTGGCCAGCTCGGTCAATGAGCGGGGACTCACCCTGATCCCGCTTTCGCTGTATTTCTCCGACGGGAAGGTCAAGATCGAGCTCGGGCTAGGCCGCGGCAAGCGGTCCTATGACAAGCGACAGGATCTCGCCAAGCGGGACGCTGCCAGGGAAGTCGAGCGCGCGCTTCGGCGGCGGCGATAACCGTGACTGGCGCCACGAAGTCCGGCAGCCGTCGAAGACGGCCTGGCGCCCACCGAGCTCCCCGGACTGTGTCGCCCCGGCCACGACTGCACCAGCCGGGGATGGGGAACGGGAACAGAAGGGGGACAAGCAACCAGGGCGGACGAGGCAGGGCGGGAGCTTTCTGGGTGGCAGTACGCTCACGTTCCTTCCTGGTGCGCGCGGCCGTGCTGGTCGTCGGCGCGAGCATGGTCGGGGTGGGGCTGGCGGGGCCGGGCATGTCCCCGGCGGAGCCGACCGTCGGGCAGTTCCTGCTCGCCTGGGAGTCCCGGCACTACCTGGCGGCCGCACAGCTGACCACTGGGAACCCGAAGGTCGTCGCGGCGGCCCTCGCGGGCGCGTATGAGCGGCTTAACGCGAGCAACGTCAGCATGTCAATGAGCAGCGTGAGCCAGCACGGCCCGACTGCCCGAGCCGGGTTCGAGGCCGATATCGACTTGTCCGGGAGCGGCTTGTCCTGGAGCTATACGGGCAGTTTCGCGCTGCGGGACGGCGCCGACGGCTGGCGGGTCGTGTGGAGCCCGTCGGTCATCGTCCCCGGTATGACCGAGCGGCAGCAGCTGGCGGTCGTCAGTCAGTTCTATCCGCGTGCCCAGATACTGGACTCGGCTGGCGGGTCGCTGATCGTGCCCTCGCAGGTATTCCGGGTCGGCGTCTATCCGGGCAAGCTCGCCGACCCGGCCCGGACCGCGGCGGCCCTGTCGGCCGTCACGCAGATCCCGGCGGATCAGATCGAGGGCCAGATCGAGCAGAACCCGCAGGACGACTTCCTCGGGCTGATCACCTACACGCCCAGCGAATACGCGAGCGTGCGGCAGAGCCTCGATGCCATCCCCGGTCTCCAGGTCAGGCAGGCCACCGAGCCGCTCTTCACGAGCATCGCGCCGGACGTCGTCGGCGAGGTCGGCACCGAGACGGCCGACGTGCTGCGGACCGACGGGGTGGAGTACCGCCCAGGCACCACCGTGGGGCTGTCCGGGCTCGAGGCGACGTTCCAGCGTGACCTGGTTGGCACCCCGCGCACCGACGTGGTGCTGCAGGAATCGGGCAAGGCGGCGGTCGACCTGCGGACCTGGCCGGGCGCGCCCGGTACCGCGGTGCACACGACGCTGGACTCGGGCGTCCAGCTGGCGGCCGACGAGGCGCTCGCTGCCGTGCCCACATCGGCGGCGATCGTGGCCGTGCAGGCGTCGACCGGCAAGATCCTGGCCGTCGCCAGTCAGACCGCCGGCGGCATGCCGTCACTCAGCCCGCTGTCGGGCCAGTACGAGCCAGGGCAGGCCTTCACGATCATCTCGTCGGCTGCGCTGCTGTCCACGGGCCGCCTGGCCCCGAGCGACCTCGTTCCCTGTCCTGCGAGCAACTCGGTAGACGGAACGATCTTCACCAACGAGCCGCCGGTGCAGGACCTCGGCAGCTCGCCGTCCTTCCAGACGGACTTTTCGCACGCCTGCGCCACGGCGTTTGCGGGCGGCTTGTCGCTCTCGCTGACCGCGCGCGACCTAACCGGGGCGGGCGCGGCATTCGGGATCGGTGGCTGGCAGCTTCCGGTCGGCGGCGCCTTCGCCGGGCAGATCGGACAGCCGACTGGTGAGGGACCGCTAGCCGCGGATCTTATTGGCACCGGCGACGTGCGCGTGAGCCCGCTGGATATGGCGCTGGCCGCTGGGGTGGTCCAGTCCGGGCAGCGGCACGCCCCATCCCTCATCTCGGGCGTCACCGACCCGAGTTCCGCGGGGCGCGCCGCGGAGAGCAATGAGGTACTGACTGCGCTGCGCGGCCTCATGCAGTCCGCGATGCAGACGCCGCAGAATCAGGTCGCGAACGTGGGCGGCGACGTGTTCGGCCAGGCCGGGAGCGCGCCGTTCGGATCAGGCAACCTGCGCAGCGACTG
Organism: Streptosporangiaceae bacterium; assembly: GCA_050698875.1. GTDB lineage: Bacteria > Actinomycetota > Actinomycetes > Streptosporangiales > Streptosporangiaceae > JAJYUU01. The sequence goes on from JBOHCP010000002.1 coordinate 26,826, forward strand.
GCTCGTCGGCTATCAAGGCGACATTGCCTTCGCCGTGGTGCAGCTCAGCAACTCCTCGACCGCGCCCAATGCCTCCGCGGCCCCGCTGACGGCTAGCTTCCTGCAGCATCTCCGAGCGGGATCATGATCGACGGGGACTTGGCCGCGGTGTTAACCGGCACACAGAACCATGACCCAGTCATTAGTGCGATTTTGGTAACTCTAAGCAACCGCTTGACTTCATAACCGCGTCTTCTCATGTGACTGGGGTGCCGCTTGGGGGGTTGCGGCCCAGTCGTCGTGATGAGAACCGGGCCTCATCTCGGGGGAGGCCCGGCCTTTGAGACCGGCCCCGACCCTGCCGGTCCTGGCCCCCGTGGAGGCATTCCGGCCACCGCCAGCATCCACGGGGGCATCTCATCACCATCCGGTGGATGCCCGGCGGGGACCGCGCTCTGCGGCCGGCCCGTCGGGCGTTCTCCGTCTCCGGACAGGGCATACCGGGCTTTTCATCCGCAACAGGATCGCATTGGACCGTGCCGGCATGGATCAGGTAGGCTGACTGGTTACAACACGCGAGGGGGTGACAGGCTTCGACTTCGGTGGTTGATCCAGGGGAAGCGGGTCGGGGACGGCGGACATAACCCCGTTAATACTGTGACCGCACAACAATAAGTGCCAACTCAAACAGCACTCAGGCCAAGCTGGCCCTCGCGGCTTAATAACCCGCAGAGTCAGTAGCCTTGTCAGCCCGGGAGTTCCTCCGGCCCGGTGTCTGGCATCAGCGAGGAGGATTTACCGGATGGCCCGGTCGCGGGGCTAACCGGGACATCTAACAGCGACTGAGCCTGTCGGCGAGCTTGCCTGCGTGATCGCCGGGGCTGAGAAAAGCACAGCAGGCTGCACCCGGAGAAGCCCTGGTGAGGTACTGAAGGACGCGGGTTCGATTCCCGCCACCTCCAAGAGTGCTCAGTGGAAGCATTGAGCATTGTTGGAGGTGTAGCCCGTCCCGTCGTAACGTTCAATTATCTCGCGCGCCCAGGCGAGGCCCAGGCGATCGCGTCGCTTACCCGGATGCCAGACGGCTGAGGGCGCGTCCCGGGCGCGTCCACAGTTCGAGGTTCTCGGGCCTGTTGTCATCCTTGACGCCATTGCGATGATGCACTGACTCCTCAGGCAGCAGATAACGTCCGAGAATAGCTTCCATCACTAGGATGCCCCGAAGACGTAGCGGCCCAAGCCGCACCATGCCAGCAGCTCCGACTTCCAGACGCGCGCCACCGAAGGGCACCCATTCGTGGCCTCACGTGGCGTCCGCCAGCTTGATGGGACCGTCTTTTCGCCAGTGGCATGGGACCGGGCGACACGCACGCGCGGACGCGGCTCCGCCGGT
>JBOHCP010000003.1:0-27539 GCA_050698875.1 Streptosporangiaceae bacterium
CGCGCCGCTTCGGCTCCGGCTCGATCTGCGCTACGACGGCGCGGCGTTCCACGGCTGGGCGAGCCAGCCGGGCCTGGCCACCGTGCAGCAGGCGGTCGAGGAGGCGCTGTGGCGGGCGCTCCGGCTGCCGTCTCCGCCCGCGCTGACCGTCGCCGGGCGGACCGACGCCGGCGTGCACGCGCGCGGCCAGGTGGCGCACGTCGACGTGCCAGAACAGCGATGGGCGGCCGCTGCCGACTCCGCTGAGCGCAGGCTGGCCCGGCTGCTGCCGCCCTCGGTCCGGGTGACCGCGATCGGGCCGGCGCCGGCTGGGTTCGACGCTCGCTTCTCCGCGCTCTGGCGGCGTTACTCCTACCGAGTGTGCGAGGAGCCGGCCCTGGCCGATCCGCTCCGCCGCCACGACACGCTCTGGTACTTCCGCAGGCTCGACGTCGACCAGATGAACGAGGCCGCAGCCAGGTGCCTGGGCGAGCACGACTTCGCCGCCTTTTGCCGTGGTCGGCCCGGCGCCACCACCATCCGCGAGCTGCTGCGGCTCCACTGGGCCAGGACTGAGCCAGGGGTGTGCCTCGCGACGGTCGTGGCCGACGCGTTCTGTCACAACATGGTCCGGGCGCTGACTGGCGCCCTGCTTTCGGTCGGCGATGGCAGCAGGGCGCCAGACTGGCCAGGCGGCGTGCTGGCGGCGCGGCACCGCGACCCGGCCGTCCGCGTCGCGCCCGCCCACCCGCTGTGCCTAGAGGAGGTCGGTTATCCGGATCCGGCTGCGATGGCCGCCCGAGCGGCCGCGACCCGGCGGACGCGCACCGTCGCCGGATAGGGCGGTAACGACGGCGGCCGGACGCACGGCCGCGCGGCGGGACGACCGCGTTCCTGGCTCGAAAGGGCTTTCTCAGGCCGCTGGACGGGCTACGGCGTACCGGTGAGCATCCGGGTGGTCAGGTCCTTGTTCGCAGTTCCCTGCACCAGCTGGGTCATGAAGGTCTCGATGCTGGTGCTCTGCTGCGCGGTCGGAGTCTGGAGGCCGGTGAGCTCGGCCCAGACGAGGATCAGGTAATGGCCCTTGGCCAGGGCCTCCTCGATGCCAGTGCCCTGGCCGATCTTCTGCGCCGGGCCGCTGGAGGCGGTGAGCTGACTGATGAAGTCGTTGGCGTCGGCCGACTGGGCCGCCGTCTTGGCCGCATCTCCGGTGCTGAGGTTGAGCACGCCGATCGTGGCCATGATCCCGGCGGGCGTTTCCACGTACGTCGCCCTGGCCACCTGAGTGCAGCCGGCCGCGCCGGCCGCGGACTGCAGCGTGGCGCCGACGATCGCCGCCGCACAGTCAGCGCTCAGGCCTGTCGCCGCGCTTGTCACGGTGTTCCCGGCCAGAGTGAAGCTGGCCGGATAGAGCTGGGCCAGGGTAAGCGCCTGCGGGTCGGTCTGGCGGGAAGCAATGTCGCCGTACGGTCCCGTGCTCGGGCTGGGCGAGGCGCTCGCGCTGGGCTTGCCCGGTGAATGGCCCGCCAGCCCGGGCTTGGGCGAGTCGCGCAGCACCGTGTAGGCGAGCGTGGCGGCGGCGGCCAGGACCAGTAGCAGGGCGGCGGCTATCGCGAGCTTGACGCTGGCCGGGCTCCGATGGCGCAGGCGCCGACCAGTCCCGGTGCCCGCGCGGCGGCGTCCGGTGGCTCCGGTCCGCTCGGTCCGGGTGGCTGGCAGGCTCTCGGCGGTGCTGACGCGGGGGCCCGGCCCGGCGCTGACGCGGGGGCCCGGTCCGGTGCTGATGCGGGGGCCCGGTCCGGTGCTGATGCGGGGGTTGGATCCGGTATCGGTCCGCAGCTCACCGCCGACGCGCGGCGATCCGGTCCCGTGCCGCCCCGGCCGGGTGGGCAGGGCGGTGCCCGGCCGACCGGGCGGAGCGGCTGCCGGGACACCTGGCAGCGCCGGGGCGCCGTCCGGCGCGGCGGTACTCGGGATCTCCTCGCGGAGTCCGGGCGGCGCAGTCCAGATTCCGGTCGACCGCCCGTCGGCGACCGCCCGCCAGGTCTGTGTCGAGGTGACGTCGGCGGCCGGATCGCTGACCGCCAGAACCGGGTAACCGGGCTGGTTGCCGGGGTCGGCGTCCGCCGCGTAGTACCGCTCTGCGACGCCGGCCGCCCGTGGGGGCTGGGCGTGCTCGATGCCGGCCGGGCCCGTTCCCACCGGCTGCCCGTCCTCGCCGCCCGGCTGCGCGGCCCGGCCAGGCTGACCGTCCCGGCGCCGATTCCACGCGGCGAACTGGCCAGGCGGGTAGATCGGTGGCGGCTGTCCAGGTACCGGCGCGTAACCCCGCACCGGGCCCCGCCCCGCGGTGCCGCTCGCCGGGGATCCGTACCGGCCTCCGGACGGTGCGCGGCCGCCAGGGTCAGCCTGCCCGGCCGCCGGGCCCACGCCCCGCGGGTCAGGTTCCGCCTCGGCGCGGGTGTAGCCGGGCGTGAATACGGCTCCGCTGGCCAAGTGCCGCCCGGCCTGGGCGCTCCCTCCCGGCGCGTCGCGCCGTCCCCGGGCTCCACCAGGGCCCGTGGCCGAATCCTGCCCACGCCGTCTGGCCGAGCCGAGCCGCCCGGCGATGCCGTCCGCCCTCGCTCTCCGGCCGTGTCGGCTGGACTTCCGCTCGCCCCCGCGGTCGTCGGCCGGTTCTCGCATGCGGTTGAGCGTATCGTCCCGTCGCGGCGAGCCGGGCTCGCTTTGACCACCGCAGGTAAGGGCCGGTATTCTCGGTGGGCGTCCATGCGTATCGGCATGCCCGCTGAGCCTGCTGGTCAGGTGGGCTGCGACCGGTACATGCGGACCCTCGCGCCTAGGCAGGGTATGTCCCCGGCGCGGGCGGGATTTCGACTCACACGCGAAGGCTTATGACTGTGCGCACATTCAGCCCCAAGGCCGCTGACATTCAGCGCCAATGGCACGTCATCGACGCATCGGACGTCGTTCTCGGCCGGCTGGCCAGCCACGCTGCGGTGTTGCTGCGCGGCAAGCACAAGCCAGTCTTCGCGCCGCACGTCGACACCGGCGACTTCGTGGTGATCGTCAACGCCGCCAAGGTCGCCCTCAGCGGCAACAAGCTGCGGGACAAGATGGCCTACCGGCACTCGGGTTATCCGGGCGGCCTACGCTCGATGTCCTATGCGGAGCTGATGGCCAGGAGTCCGGAGCGGGTCGTGGAGAAGGCCGTCAGGGGCATGCTGCCGAAGAACACCCTGGGCAGGCAGATGCTGCGCAAGCTGAAGGTGTACGCGGGCCCGGAGCACCCGCATCAGGCGCAGCGGCCGGTGCCCTTCGGGATCGACCAGGTCAGTCAGCAGCCGGGCGCCAGCTAACGCGTCCGGCGCGCTTCAGAGCAGGCAGATTTCAAGCGGGAAGTACGAGGAAGACACCGTGGCTGAGTCCACTGAGACGCTGGAAACCGGACCGGAGGCTGCCGCCGCCGGGAAGCAGCTGTCGGAATACACCACATCGACCGGCGACAGCCCGCAGCCCAAGCCAGCCGTGCGCAAGCCGGTCGTGACTGGCACGGCGCTGGGCACCGGCCGTCGCAAGGAGGCCATCGCCCGGGTCCGGATCCAGCCGGGCAGCGGCCAGTGGAAGATCAACGACCGGTCCCTCGAGGTGTACTTCCCGAACAAGGTGCACCAGCAGCTGATCAGCGAGCCGCTCGTGGCGCTCGGCGCAGAGGACCAGTTTGACGTCGTGGCACGGATCGGCGGCGGCGGCGTCACCGGCCAGGCGGGCGCGCTGCGCCTGGGCATCGCCAGGGCGCTCACCCTCGTGGACCCGGAGAGCCGGCCGACGCTGAAGCGGGCCGGCTTCCTGACCCGCGACGCGCGTGTCACCGAGCGGAAGAAGGCCGGCCTGAAGAAGGCCCGCAAGGCGCCGCAGTACTCCAAGCGCTAGAACTCCGGGCGGTACGGCGCGGAGGATACTGGCGGGTTATGGGCCGGCTTTTCGGTACCGATGGCATCCGGGGCACTGCAGGCCGCGAGCTGACCGCCGGGCTGGCCATGGACGTCGCGGCGGCGGCGGCGGGTGTGCTCACCGCTGCTGGAGCCATGCCGGGCGCGGCCGGCGGCAGCGGACCGCGCCGGCCTGGGCAGCGCGGGCCTGGGCAGCGCCGGCCTGGGCAGCGCGCGTTCGCAGTGGTAGGCCGGGATCCGCGAGTCTCTGGCGAGTTCCTGGAGGCGGCCGTGGTAGCCGGCCTCGCGGCCAGCGGGGTTGACGTAGTCCGGCTTGGCGTTGTGCCCACTCCCGCGGTCGCCCACCTGACCGCGGCGATGGGGGCGGAGTTCGGCGTCGTGCTGTCCGCGAGCCACAACCCGGCCGCCGACAACGGAATCAAGTTCTTTGCTCGCGGCGGGGTGAAACTGCCGGACGCCGTGGAGGACGCGATCGAGGCCAGGCTCGCCAGCCCGCACGGCGCCCTGGCCGGCGGACGCTCGGGGCCGGTCAGCCTGCCGGCCGACGGCTTCGGCCGGGTCACCGACGCGGCCGACCAGGGCGAGCGGTACGTCACCCACCTGCTCGGCACGCTGGACGCCGGGGCAGGCGCGGTGGCCAGGCCGCTCGCCGGGATGCGCGTTGTGGTGGACTGCGCGAACGGCGCAGCGGCCCGGTTCGCCCCGGATCTGCTGCGCCGGGCTGGCGCCGACGTCATTGCGATCGGCGCGGACCCGGACGGGCTGAACATCAACGCCGGGGTCGGCTCGACCAGCATCCAGGCGCTGTCGGCGGCGGTGGTCGGGGCAGGCGCGGACGCTGGCATCGCGCACGACGGTGACGCGGACCGCTGCCTCGCCGTGGATGCGGCCGGCCGGCTGGTCGACGGGGATCAGATTCTCGCCGTGCTCGCCATGGCGCTGAAGGCCGAGCGCAGGCTGCCCGGCGACACCGTGGTGGCGACCGTGATGTGCAATCTGGGCTTCCGGCACGCGATGCGCGACGCCGGGATCGGCGTCGTCGAGACGCCAGTCGGCGACCGGTACCTGATCGCGGCCATGCTGGACGGCAAGTACGTTCTCGGCGGCGAACAGTCCGGTCACATCATCATGCTCGACTACGCCACGACCGGCGACGGGATGCTCACGGGCCTGCACCTGCTCGCCGAGACGGCCCGCCAGGGCCGGCCGCTCGCCGAGGTGGTGAGCGTGATGACGCGCTACCCGCAGGTTCTGATCAGCGTGCCTGGCGTCGACAAAACCCGGGTCGCCGGGTCCGCCCGGCTCGCCGAGGAGGTCGCCACGGCCGAGGCTGAGCTGGGCGACTCCGGCCGAGTGCTGGTCAGGCCCAGCGGCACCGAGCCGGCCGTCCGCGTCATGGTCGAGGCGGCGCACGCAGCGCAGGCCGAGCGCCTGGCTGGCCGTCTGGCCGACGCAATCAGGGCGGTTGGCTGACGCAATCAGGGCGGTTGGCCGACAAAGCTCGGCATCCTGGCCGCAGTGACGGGCACCCGGCGACGCTCGGACGGCCCGGCGGGCAGCGCGTCCGGGGTGTCCCGTGGCACGCTTGACGACGTGATCCTGGGGATCGGCGTGGACGTGGCCGACATTCGCCGGCTGGAGGCCGCGCTGGCAAGGACTCCTCACCTCGCCGCGCGGCTGTTCGCTGAGAGCGAACGAGAGCTGCCGATGCGAGCGCTGGCGGGATCTTTTGCGGCCAAGGAGGCGGTGGCCAAGGCGCTCGGTGCCCCGCCAGGGCTGCGCTGGACGGACGCTATCGTCCGCCGCGACTCCCGCGGTCGGCCTGCGCTGGAAACCCGGGGCACGGTAGCGGCGGTGGCGGCCAGCCTCGGCGTGACCGCGTGGCACGTGTCGATCAGCCACGATGCGGGCATCTGCGTCGCCATGGTGGTAGCCGAAGGGCGCGGTCAGCCGGCCCCGGACCGGACCGAGGCCAGCCGAGCGACCGAGCGATGAGAACAGCCCACCCGGCCGACGTCGTCCGCGCGGCAGAGCGGGCGCTCATGGCGAGCGTGCCGGAGGGCACGCTGATGCAGCGGGCCGCGGCCGGCCTCGCGGCGACCTGTGCACAGCTGCTCGAGCGCAGCTACGGGGCGCGGGTGGTCGTGCTGGCAGGCAGCGGGGACAACGGCGGCGATGCCCTGTATGCGGGCGCGCGACTCGCCGGTCGCGGCGCTGCCGTGGTCGCCGTCGCGGCTGGCTCTCGGGTGCACGCGGGCGGAGCGGCGGAACTGCGCAGCCAGGGCGGGCGGGTGACCGCCGCCGCGATGGCGCAGGGCCAGCCAGCCGCGCCGGGGTCGGGCCGCAGCACGGCCACGACGGTGATCGCCTCCGACGCCGTCGCGGCTATCACGGCAGCCGACCTGATCATCGACGGTCTCACCGGCATCGGCGGTCGCGGCGGGCTGCGCGAACCGGCCGCGTCGCTGGCCCTGCTGGCCGCCCGCGCGCGGGCCGGCGGAGCGCTAGTCGTGGCGGTCGACCTGCCGAGCGGCGTCGACGCCGACACCGGCGAGGTGCCAGGCAGCGCACTGTCGGCCGACGTGACGGTCACCTTCGGCACCCTCAAGCCCGGCTTGCTCGTCGACCCTGGGGCCAGCTACGCCGGGACCGTGGCGCTGACCGACATCGGTCTCGGCCCCTACCTGCCCGCGCCCTCCGTTGTCACGTTGCAGCCCGCAGACGTAGCGGCGATCCTGCCTGAGCCGTCCGCAGAGTCCGACAAGTACCGGCGCGGAGTGCTCGGCCTGCTGGCCGGCAGCGAGCAGTACACCGGCGCCGCAGTGCTCGCGGCGGGGGGTGCGATCCGGACCGGGGCCGGCCTGGTCCGGCTGGTGTCGGCCGCGCCCGCGGTCGCCGCGGTCCGGCAGCGCTGGCCCGAGGTCGTGCTGACCACCTATGACCCCGGCCATGCTGCCGAGGCGATCAAGACCGCCGGGCGGGTGCAGGCCTGGGCGGCCGGCCCTGGCCTCGGTACCGACGCCACGGCGCGCGAGCTGCTGGCGCAGGTGCTGGCCAGTGACCTGCCGGTGCTGGTCGACGCGGACGGGCTCACCGTCCTCAGCGAGAACCGCGACCTGCTGCCGCGCAACGCGCCGACGCTGATCACCCCGCACGCGGGCGAGCTGGGCCGGCTGCTGCGCGCCGACCGTGCCGACATCGAGGCGCGCCGCCTGCACTACGCCCGCGAGGCGGCGGCGCAACTCGGCGTCACGGTGCTGCTCAAGGGCTCGACGACGGTAGTCGCCCAGCCCGACTCGGCCGAGCCGGTCCTGGTGAATTCGACCGGGTCGAGCTGGCTGGCCACTGCCGGATCCGGCGACGTGCTGTCTGGCATGGCTGGCGGGCTGCTCGCGCAGGGCGCGGACGCAGCGCACGCCGCCGCGGCAGCGGCCTTCCTGCACGGCCTGGCGGCCCGGCTGGCAGCGCGTGACGCCCCCATCGGGGCCAGTGACCTGTTCGCCGCGATCCCGGCCGCGATCCGGGCGGTGCAAGAACCTTAAGACGGGAACGCCCTCGTCCGGGCTAGCCGCCGTCCGCGCGGCCGCCGAGATACCGGCTCAGGAACTGGTCTGCGGCCGCGTAGAACTTGAGCCTGTTGGCTGGCTTGGCGAAGCCGTGCCCCTCGTCGGGGAACAGCAGGTAGTCGCAGGAGATGCCGTGCTGCTCCAGCGCGGCCACGATCTGCTCGGACTCGGCCTGCTTGACCCGCGGGTCATTGGCGCCCTGGGCGATCAGCAGCGGGATCCGGATCTGGCTGGCGGCCGACAGCGGTGAGCGGGACCACAGGAAGTCCCGGTCGGTGACCGGATTGCCGACCCGGTTGTGGAACTGGGCGAGTATCGGCGCCCAGTACGGCGGGATCGTCTCGATCAGCGTGATGAGGTTGGACGGCCCCACGATGTCCACGGCGCAGCGGTACAGGTCCGGCGTGAACGCGGCACCGGCCAGCGCGGCGTAGCCACCGTACGAGCCACCCATGATCGCGATCCGGGCCGGGTCCGACCAGCCCTTGTCGATCGCGTTCGCCACGGCGTCGGTCAGGTCGTGCTGCATCGTGTTGCCCCACTCGCGGTCGCCCGCGTTGAGGAACGCCTTGCCGTAGCCGGCCGAGCCTCGGAAGTTGACCTGGATGCATAGGTAGCCGCGGTTGGCCAGCCACTGGGCGTTCGGGTCGAAGCCCCAGGTGTCGCGCGCCCATGGTCCGCCGTGCACGAACAGCACCGTCGGCAGGTTAGACCGGTCCTGTCCAAGCGGGAAGCTCAGGTACCCGTGGACTGTCAGGCCGTCCCGCGCCGTGAACGCGAACGGCTCCATACCGGCCAGCTCGTACCTCGACAACTCCGGTCGTGCCTCGAACAGAAAACTCGCGGCCCCGGTCGACGTGTCGTAGGTGTAGTAGGTCACCGACCCGGTGTCGGTGGTAAACGCGGCCAGCCAGACCCGCCCGGCGTCGTCACCGTGGCCGAAGGCAGGGTCGCCCGGATGGAGTGCTCGGATCGCGCGCACGTGGTCCGCCACAGACGGATCAAGCACCCGGTACACCGACCTGTCCCGCAGGAAGGTCACGATCTGCGGCTCGCGGGTGTCCTGGTGCACTCGCACGCCGCTGACGTCGGCCTCCGGATCCTCGGCCAGCACCTCGGTCGCGCCGGTCGCCAGGTCCATCCGGACCAAGGCGGCTGCCTGCATGCCAACGGAGGAAATGAGCAGCAGCGACTGGCCGTCGGCGCTGAAGCTCACCGGCGCCGTCGTGAGCGCGTCCTCGGCCGGGATCTCCAGCACCTCGCGCCAGTCCGCTGCGTCGGCCGAATCTTTGACGACGAGCAGTACCGACCCGTCGGGTCGCGGCTGCAGCGCCGCGCGGACGACGAGTTGCGCGTCGGCGACCAGGTCGCCGAAGCCCGGGTTGTCGAGTTCCTTGGTGAGCTGTCCGGTTGTGAGGTCGAGCCGGTACACGTCGTGCAGTTTCGGGTTGTCCTTGTTGAGGCCGACCAGGATCTGGTCGGGGAAGGCCTTCTCGTGCGCGATGAGTCGCGCCTGCACGCCGTCGAACGGAGTGAGGTCGCGACGCTGCATCGTCGGCAGGTCGACGTCGTACAGCCGCCAGTTCTCGTCGCCACCGGCGTCCTGGACGTAGAGCAGGTGCCGGCCGTCGTGTGCCCAGGCAAACTGACGGATGCCGCGGTCGGTGTCGTCGGTGACGACTCGGGCAGCCGTCCAGTCGACGCCCTGATCGGCGCTGATGGGCGCCATCCACACGTTGAGTACGCCCTCGTGCGGGGCTATCCAGGCAAGCTCTGAGCCATCAGGGGAGATCCGCGGCATGACGCGCTCAGGGTTGCCGAACAGGACGGGGAGGGGGATCAGTTCTGGCATGTCGCATGCTTATCACGCCCGCCAGGAAGGGCCGACCGTGGCTGTAAGGCGCCTGGCCAATCGAGCCGCGGCGGGCTGGCAGACTTGGCGCATGGACGGTCAGCCCGAAGCGCTGGTCGACCTGGACGCGATCCAGGCGAATGTGGCCGCGCTGCGCAGCCATGTCGGTACCGCTCAGGTCATGGCCGTCGTCAAGTCTGACGGTTACGGGCACGGGCTGCTGGAATCGGCCCGCGCCGCGCTGGCGGGCGGGGCGACCTGGCTGGGCGTGGTGCAGCTGGAGGATGCGATCGAGCTGCGCAAGGCCGGCCTCACGGTGCCGGTGCTGAGCCTGCACGGCTGCCCGGATGCGCGGCACGCGCAGGCGATCCGGCGTGGCATCGACATGACCGCGGGCACGAGCGAGCTCGTGGACCAGATCGCGCTGGCGGCGGAGGGCGCCGGTAGGCCAGCCCGGCTGCACCTGGAGGCAGACACCGGGATGGGCCGGGGTGGCGCCACCCCGGCCGACTGGCCGGGCCTGGTGCACGCGGCGCTGGCGGCGCAGGCCGCCGGGGTGGTGCAGGTCGTGGGGCTGTGGTCGCATTTTGCGTGCGCAGACATGCCGGGCCACCCGTCGATCGGGCAGCAGCTGACGGCCTTCCGCCAGGCCGTCGCGCTGGCCGAGCGCGCCGGCGTCCGGCCTGAGGTGCGGCACCTCGCGAACGGGCCGGCCACCCTGACCCTGCCGGACAGCTACTTCGACCTGGTCCGGCCGGGCGGCGCGATATACGGCCTGTGCACGCTGCCGGGCGGCGTGCCGTCCTGGCTCCGCCCCGCCATGACCGTGCGAGCCAGGCTGATCCAGGTCAAGCGGGTGCCGCCGGGCCTGCCGGTGTCCTACGGGCACCGGTACGCCACTGCGCAGGCAACCGCGCTCGGGGTGCTGCCGCTCGGCTACAACGAGGGCGTGCCGCGGCTCGCCTCGAACGCGCCGCGGCTGATGTTCACCAGGGGGCGGCGGGTGCCGATCGCCGGCACGGTGAACCTGAACCACGTCATCCTTGACCTCGGCGACGGCCCGGCCGAGCCAGGCGACGAGGTCATCCTGTTCGGTCCCGGCGATCACGGCGAGCCGACCGCCCAGGAGTGGGCGGAGGCGCTCGGCACGATCTCCTATGAGATTGTCAGCCGGTTTACCGGTAAGGTGCCGAGATCTTACTGTGGAGTAACAGCGGCCGAGGAGGCCACTGCGCTCGGCGGCGCCGGGAGCGGCAGCGACGGGAGTACCGATGGCCAGGTGGCGACGGCTCACTAGCATCGCGGGCATCGCCACCGGAGTCGCGGCAGCCGGGGTGGGCGGCGTGCTCGCGGCGGAGAAGATCGTGGTCGGGCGGATCCGGGTGCAGGCCGACCCGGCTGCCGGCGAGCCGTTCGGCCAGCTGCGCGGAACGCCAGTCGAGGTGCGCGCAGACGACGGGGTTCTGCTGCGCGCCGAGATAGCGGGTCCGGACGACGCGCCGGTGACCGTGGTGTTCTGCCACGGCTACTGCCTGAATCAGGACGTGTGGCACTACCAGTGGCTGAGCCTGCGCGACGACACCCGGCTGGTGCGCTTTGACCAGCGTGGCCATGGCCGGTCGGATCTCGGCGACGCCGGGCATGTCAGCGTCGACCAGCTCGGTGCCGACCTCGCGGCGGTACTGGCCGCCACCGTGCCAGGCGACCAGCGCGTCGTGCTGGTCGGGCACTCGATGGGCGGCATGACGATCATGGCTCTGGCCGACCAGCGGCCCGAGTTGTTCGGCGGCACGGTCGCCGGCGTGGTGCTGATCTCGACCGCCGCGCACGAGGTGGACGCGACGAGCTGGCTGCCGGGGCCGATGCGCGTGGCCGCCCGCTGGGCCGGGCCGGCCCTGGTGCGCGGCACCGCTGGCGGCAAGCGAGCGGCGCTGACCGAGCGGATCCGGGCTGCGGGCGGTGACCTGGCGTTCCTGACGACGAGGTTCATGGCGTTCGCCGATGGCGACGTCAGCCCGGCGGTGGTGGACTTTCTTGAGCGGGTGATCCGGGCCACCCCAATCGAGGTGGTTGCCGGCTTCTACGTGGCGCTGCTGCAGCATGACAAGCGGGCGGCGCTGGCTACCCTCGGCCTGGTGCCGGTCGTGGTGATCACCGGCGCGCAGGACCGGCTCATTCCCCCGGCCAGGGCCGCCGCGCTCGCCGCGGGCATCCCGGCCGCCCGGCTGGTCCAGGTACCTGATGCCGGCCACGGGATCATCCTGGAGCGGCCCGAGGCTGTCACCGAGGAGATCGCCGGCCTGGTCAAGGAGGTCCGATGACAGGGCCAGCCAGGGGGTACGACCACGGGGAGCCCCCCGCGGTACTTGACGAGCAGGTCACCGTGGCCACCGCCGCGCAGATGAGGTACCTAGGCGAGCGGCTATCCGGCCTGCTGCGGGCTGGTGACCTGGTTGTGCTCTCTGGTCCGCTCGGAGCCGGCAAGACGACCCTGGCTCAGGGCATCGGGGCGGGTCTCGGCATCCGCGGTCAGGTCACCTCGCCCACGTTCGTCATCGCGCGGGTGCATCCCAGCCTGGGCGCCGGCCCTGACCTGGTGCACGCCGACGCCTACCGACTGGGCAGCCGGGCCGAGGTGGACGATCTGGATCTCGACGCGGACCTGGCTTCGGCCGTCACCGTCGTCGAGTGGGGCGCCGGCCTGGTCGAGGACCTCGCCGACAGCTTCCTCTCGGTCACCATCGACCTCGGAGCCGGGCCGGCCGCGGCTGCCGACGCCGACGCAGGCCCGCGAACCGTGCGCGTCCAAGGCTCCGGTGAGCGCTGGCAGCAGCCCGGGTCGGTGGCGGCGGCCCAGCAGGCAGTCACGGGAGTGGCGGCCTACGGTCCGGATTGTCCTGCGCACTACACCTCGCACAACTAAACTGCGGGACACTCAGCCGATCGGACCAGGAGGCATGTTGTGGCCCAGCAGGGCTCGCCACCCGGCCGTGTGACGCGGCGGGCCGGGGATGACCAGCACGGGCGCGGCGGGGCGGTGCGGGCGCGACGGGCCGGCCGGGCGGTCGCATCGCAGCGGCCAGGCTGGCAGGACGACGCCTTCGGCCCGGACGACACCGACCCAGACCTGCCGGCGTGGGCCGGGCCGAATGCCTATCCCGTCCGGACTGCCGGGGCCCGGCGCCGACCTGATCCGCACGCTGACGAGTACGTCGCCGAGGCGGAGCGCGACGAGACCGATGACGGCGGTGCAAACAGCGCCACGGCGGAGCCGGCTGCCGCGCGCCAGGGGCCGCGGCGCCAGGGCCGCGCCGCGGCCACCCGGCTGCGCAAGTCGCGACGCCGGGTCTACCGGTGGTGCGCCGTCGCCGTCGCCGTCTGCGTGATCGGCGCGGTGATCGCGGTGCTCGCGACCAGCAGCAGCCCGAAGCCGCAGTTGTACGTCACGGCGCTGCAGCCGGGCGAGTTCACTTCCGTGCCGAGCGCCTGCACCAGCGTGAGCGCGAGCGTGCTGACGCAGTACCTGACCGGCTCGCGCCGGACGACGAACCAGTTCTCCGGCTTGACGCAGAGCCAGTGCAGTTTCACCGTCGACGCCAAGCCGGTCTTCCGGCTGCTTGAGGTGACGACGGACGCCTACCAGCCGTTTGCCGCGGCCAGCGGTGACGGTAGCGCGTCGGCCAACGCCAGGGACAACCTGGCCCTTACCAGGGCGACGCTCGCAGACCCCGGCAAGAAGTCGCCGTTGTCGCGTGCCCAGATCACTCCGCTGGCGAAGCTTGGCCAGCAGGCCTTCGCGGGCTACCAGCGTGCGACCGCTGGCAACATCGTCAGCGACGTGGTCACCGTCGTCGTGCTCGAGCGCAACGTGCTGATCACCGTGGAGCTGTCCGCCCAGCAATCGCCGGGCTTCAGCCCGACCCCGGTCGCCACCCTGCAGGCCGGGGCGACCGCAGCGGCCAGCGACGTGCTCGCCAAGGTACTGACCCAGCCGACGGCCTGACTACCGCTGTCCCGGCTACCGGCCCGCCGTCACTAGGCTGGGCAATCGTGCTGCTGCTCGCGCTGGACACCGCCACCCCGGCGGTGACCGTAGCCCTGCATGACGGGTCCGCCGTCATCGCCGAACTGTCCGCGGTCGACCCGCGCCGGCACGGCGAGATGCTGGCGGTCTTCGTCGACCAGGTGCTGCGCAAGGCTGCTGCCGGGCGCGGCGACCTGACTTCCATCGCCGTCGGCACGGGCCCAGGCCCCTACACCGGCCTGCGGGCGGGCGTGATGACCGCGCGGGTTCTCGGCAGCGCGCTGCAGGTCAGGACGGACGGAATCTGCTCGCTCGACGTGATCGCCGCCCAGGCGGTGGCGAGTGCCGACGGTTGCGAGTTCCTGGTCGCGACAGACGCCCGCCGTCGCGAGGTGTACTGGGCGCGGTATGCGGCAGACGGCGAGCGCGTGGCGGGACCGTACGTGAGCCGGCCGGCGGACCTGCAGCAAGACCTTCCGGTGGCGGGCGAGGGCGCGGTGCTGTACCCAGAGCTCGGCGGCCGGCCGCTCCCGCCCCGGTACCCGGCCGCCGGGCAGCTCGCCCGCCTCGCCGTCGGGCGGATCTCGGCGGGACTGCCGCCGGGACCGCCCGAGCCGTTGTACCTGCGCAGGCCGGATGCCCGGCAGCCCGGCCGGCCCAAGCGGGTGACGCCGTGACCAGCCCGCGGCTGCGCCCGATGACGACGGCTGACCTGGACACGGTGCTGAGCATGGAGCTGGCGCTGTTCGGCGACGAGGCGTGGTCCCGCCAGATGCTGGCCGGTGAGCTGGGCCAGCAGCCCGCGAGCCGGCTCTACCTGGTCGCCGAGGAGGACGGGCAGCTCGTCGGCTACGCCGGGCTGCTGGCCGCGGGCGGGCAGGCGGACGTGCTGACCATCGCCGTGGACACCACCCGCTGGGGGCAGGGCCTGGGCTCCCTGCTGCTCAGGCAGTTGCTCGCGGAGGCCACGGGGCGCGGCTGCACCGAGGTGTTCCTGGAAGTCAGGGCCGACAACGCGCGCGCTCAGCGCCTCTACCGCTGGTGGGGGTTCGCGGATGTCGGCATCCGGCGCGGCTACTACCAGCCGTCGGGCACCGATGCGATCGTGATGCGCCGGCCGCTCACCGGCCCGGCGCCGGCCGGTCCCGGTCAGCACGACAACGACGGGAGCGGGGAGGCTCGGCCATGACGGCGCCGCTGGTGCTCGGCATCGAGACGTCGTGCGACGAGACGGGCATCGGGCTCGTGCGCGGCCACGAGCTGCTGGCCGACTCGGTGGCCTCGAGCGTCGACGAGCACGCCAGGTTCGGCGGCGTGGTGCCCGAGGTGGCCAGCCGGGCGCACCTCGAGGCCATGGTGCCGACCGTGGACCGGGCGCTGTCTGCGGCGGGCGCCAGGCTCGCCGATGTGGACGCGATCGCCGTGACCGCGGGGCCAGGGCTCGCGGGGGCGCTGCTGGTCGGTGTGTGCGCGGCCAAGGCCTACGCGCTGGCTACCGGCAAGCCGCTGTATGGCGTCAACCACCTGGCCGCGCACGTGGCCGTAGACCAGCTGGAGCACGGGCCGCTGCCCGCTCCGGCGATCGCGCTGCTGGTGTCGGGCGGCCACTCCTCGCTGCTGCTGGTGACCGACCTGGCCGCCGGGGTTGTCCCGCTCGGCGCAACCATCGACGACGCGGCGGGCGAGGCCTTCGACAAGGTGGCCAGGGTGCTCGGCCTGCCGTTCCCCGGCGGGCCGCACATTGACCGGGCAGCGGCAGCAGGCGACCGGGACAGCATCCCCTTTCCGAGGGGCAAGTACGCGGACGGGACCAGCGACTTCTCGTTCTCTGGCCTGAAGACCGCCGTGGCCCGATGGGTGGAGGCGCGCGAGGCGGCGGGTGAGCCCGTGCCGGTGACCCACGTGGCCGCCTCGTTCCAGGAGGCCGTCGCGGACGTGCTGACCAGGAAGGCGGTCGCTGCCTGCCTTGCGAACGGCGTGGACCACCTGGTGATCGGCGGCGGGGTCGCGGCCAACTCCCGGCTGCGCGTGCTGGCGGCGGACCGCTGCGCGGCGGCGGGACTGCAGCTCCGGGTGCCGCGTCCTGGCCTCTGCACCGATAACGGCGCCATGGTGGCGGCGCTCGGCGCCGAGCTGGTCGGCCGCGGTGCGCCGCCGTCCGCGCTGGACTTTGCCGCGGACTCCTCGCTGCCGGTGACGCAGGTCGTCGTCGCCTGATCGCGGCGTGAGCCCTGCTGCCAGCGCAAACGGTGCCGCGCGGGGGCCGTGTTGACGGACCGGAGATGGCGGGCTAGGGTGCAGTGCTGGCACTCACTACGGTAGAGTGCTAACACGACAAGGTTGGCCTGGCACCCGCGACGGCAGGCCGACATGGTCGACTCTCTAGTCAGCTAGCCCTTTCCGGAGGGGGAGGTCAGATCGTGACGACCGCCACCAAGGTTGTTCTGAAGCCGCTCGAAGACCGGATTGTGGTGCGCCCGCTCGAGGCCGAGCAGACCACCGCGTCCGGGCTGGTCATCCCCGACACCGCCAAGGAGAAGCCCCAGGAGGGCGAGGTCCTTGCGGTCGGTCCCGGCAGGTTCGATGACGCCGGCACCAAGCGCGTCCCGATGGACGTCAGTGTCGGGGACATCGTGCTGTACAGCAAGTACGGCGGCACCGAAGTGAAGTACCACGGCGAGGAGTACCTCGTGCTCTCCGCCCGTGACGTGCTCGCCGTCATCGTGAAGTAGCGAGCGGATCTCGCGCGCGGGCCTCGCCCGCGCCGGGCTGGTGCACACCGCCCGGCACCGCCCCGGCTCGGCTCGCGGCATGCGGAGGAAACCTCCGCGTTCGCGACCTGGTCCGGGGCGGTGGCGTGATCTGCCGGGTTACCGGCACACACCACAGACACTCCGCACTGCACACCAAGACACTGAGGGAAGCACATGGCCAAGAGCCTTGAGTTCAACGAGGACGCACGGCGCGCGCTCGAGCGCGGCGTGAACCGCCTCGCGGACACCGTGAAGGTGACGCTCGGCCCCAAGGGCCGCAACGTCGTCATCGACAAGAAGTGGGGCGCGCCCACCATCACCAACGACGGCGTGACGGTGGCACGCGAGATCGAACTCGAAGACCCGACGGAGAACCTGGGCGCCCAGCTCGCCAAGGAGGTCGCGACCAAGACCAACGACGTCGCCGGTGACGGCACCACGACCGCCACCGTGCTCGCCCAGGCCATGGTGGCCGAGGGCCTGCGGAGCGTCGCGGCCGGCGCCAACCCGATGGATCTCAAGCGCGGGATCGACGCGGCGGCGGCGGCGGTTGCCGAGGCGCTCGGCAAGGTCGCCAGGGACGTCGAGGAGCGCAGCGAGGTCGCCAACGTGGCCACCATCTCGGCGCAGGACCCCAAGATCGGCGAGGTCATCGCCGAGGCCTTCGACAGGGTCGGCAAGGACGGCGTCATCACCGTCGAGGAAGCTCCGACGATGGGGATCGAGCTGGAGTTCACCGAGGGGATGCAGTTCGACAAGGGCTACGTCTCGGCCTACTTCATCACCGACGCCGAGCGCATGGAGGCGGTCCTTGAGGACGCCTACGTGCTGCTGAGCGGCGGCAAGATCTCCTCGATGCAGGAGTTCCTGCCGCTGCTTGAGAAGATCGCCCAGACCAAGAAGCCGCTCCTGGTCATCGCCGAGGACGTCGAGGGCGAGGCGCTTTCCACCCTCGTGGTCAACAAGATTCGCGGCCTGCTCAACGTTACCGCGGTGAAGGCACCGGGTTTCGGTGACCGCCGCAAGGCGATGCTCGCCGACATGGCCATCCTTACCGGCGGCCAGGTCGTCAGCGAAGAGGTCGGCATCAAGCTGGAGCTCGCCGGGCTCGACGTCCTGGGCCAGGCCCGCCGGATCGTGGTGACCAAGGACAACACGACGCTCATCGACGGCTCCGGATCCCAGTCCGAGGTCGACGACCGCATCCGCCAGCTCCGGATCGAGATCGACAACACCGACTCGGACTGGGACAAGGAGAAGCTGCAGGAGCGGGTGGCCAAGCTGGCCGGCGGTGTTGCCGTGCTGCGAGCCGGCGCCGCCACCGAAGTCGAGCTCAAGGAGAAGAAGCACCGCCTCGAGGACGCCATCTCGGCCACCAGGGCCGCCATCGAGGAGGGCATCATCCCCGGCGGCGGTGCCGCCCTGGTCCAGACGGCCGTCGCGCTCGGCGACCTGGGCAAGACCGGCGACGAGCTGACGGGCGTGCGGATCGTCCGCCACGCGCTGTCGGCGCCGGCCCGGTGGATCGCAGAGAACGCCGGCGCTGAGGGCGGCGTGGTCGTCGGCCGGATCGCCGAACTGCCTGCCGGGCACGGCTACAACGCCGCGACTGACGAGTTCGGCGACCTGATGGCGATGGGTGTGATCGACCCGGTGAAGGTGACCCGATCCGCCGTGCAGAACGCCGCGTCCATTGCCGGCATGCTGCTGACCACCGAGGTCCTGGTTAGCGAGAAGCCGGAGCCCGAGGAGTCCGCGGCCAGCGGCCACGGACACGGACACCAGCACTAGATCCGCAGCGGCGGCGCCAGCCGCTCCTGCCGTCCCGGCCCCGCCGCCTGGCGCCATGACAGCGCCCGCGGCGGGGCTGCGTCCGTTCCGGCGTTGCGCGGGTGCCACGGCGGCGGCTGGCGGGTGCGCATCCTGACATCACTTATCTTGTAATATCTCTGCCCGAAATTAGACTCAACGGCGCTCTATCGTGTTCTACGGCGGGACTTTTATTTCGCGAGCAATTACCGAGAGTAGATCTTCGACTACGTATGGTTATCGCTTTACCTAGGTATCGGTAGGACTCCACAATGTGACCTTTCCGTTGCTATTTTTGATGTTGGCTTTACTCGCGGATTGGGGAATCACGATCTCGTGCGGACGTACCTGTCACCGCTACCGAACCTGGGGGATCGGGTGGAGTCGACGTCAGCCGGGGCCGTGCCCGGCAACATGGGAGCGCTGGCAGACCTTGCGCGGCATGGTCAGCCTGCTGCAATAGAGACATTGCTGCGACAGATCAGGCCAATAGTGGTCCGCTATTGCCGCGCTAGAATGGACCACATTTCCGGTCATTACTATGCGCCCGACGATGTAGCCCAGGAAGTGTGCATAGCGGTCCTTTCCGCGCTCCCGCGCTACCGGGACATGGGCCGGCCGTTTGTCTCGTTCGTATTCGGGATCGCCTCGCACAAGGTGGCGGACGCTCAGCGCAGCGCGGCCCGCCAGGCCGTGCCGACCGCTGACGTGCCTGACGGTCCTGACGACCGGCCCGGGCCAGAAGAGATGGCGATCGCCTACCTCGAGGCCGAGCGGGTGCGCGCACTGCTCGGCCAGCTCCCGGCCCAGCAGTGCGAGCTGCTGGTCCTGCGCGTGCTGTCCGGGCTGTCCGCCGAGGAGACCGGGCAGCTGCTCGGCATGTCGGCAGGCGCGGTTCGGGTCGCGCAGCACCGCGCGCTCGCCCGGCTGCGCGCGCTCGTCGCCGAGGAGGCGCTGGCCGAGCCCGCGTAGCGACGGCCGGCCTGGGATTCGTCGCATAAAGCGTGAATAATCCGTTTCTCGCGCGTAGCGACAGCCGGCCGCCGCGGCACGCCCGGCGAGGCGGCCGTGCCCAGCCGGGCGCGGCCGGTCACTAAGATGAGGGCATCCCACCCGGCGCCGGAAACGGAATGTCAGATGAGCGACGAGAAGTTCGGCCCGCCCGCCCTGACCTTCGATGACGTGCTGCTGCTCCCCGCGCACTCGGCGATCATGCCGAGCGAAGCCGACACGGCGGCGCGGCTGACGCCGCGCCTGTCGCTGCGGATCCCGCTGCTGTCGTCGGCTATGGACACGGTGACCGAGGCCCGGATGGCCATCGCCATGGCCCGCGAGGGCGGGGTCGGCGTGCTGCACCGGAATATGTCGGTGGACGAGCAGGCGCAGCAGGTCGACACCGTGAAGCGGTCCGAGGCCGGCATGATCACCAACCCGGTGACCTGCGGCCCGGAGGCGACCGTGGCCGACGTGGAGGAACTCTGCGGCCGGTACCGCATCTCGGGCGTGCCGGTCACCGACGCCGATGGCATCCTGCTCGGCATCGTCACCAACCGAGACATCCGATTCGAGGCCGACCACCGGCGCCGCGTTACCGAGGTCATGACGCACATGCCGCTGGTCACCGCTCCGGTGGGAGTCAGCAGGCCCGAGGCGCTGCGACTGCTGAGCGCCAACAAGGTCGAGAAGCTGCCGCTGGTCGATGAGCGGGGCAGGCTGCGCGGGCTGATCACCGTCAAGGACTTCACCAAGAGTGAGAAGTTCCCCAACGCCACGAAAGACGCCGAGGGCAGGCTCGTAGTCGGCGCGGCGATCGGCGTCGGCGAGGACGCCAAGCGGCGCGCGCAGGCGCTCGTCGAGGCTGGTGCCGACTTCCTGGTCGTCGACACCTCGCATGGCCATGCCCAGGCGGTGCTGGACATGGTTAGCCGGGTCAAGGCCAACTCGCGGGTCGAGGTCATCGGCGGGAACGTCGCCACCAGGGCCGGCGCCCAGGCACTCATCGACGCGGGTGCGGACACCGTCAAGGTCGGCGTCGGACCGGGCTCCATCTGCACGACGAGGGTCGTGGCCGGCGTCGGCGTGCCACAGGTCACGGCGATCTATGCGGCGGCACAAGCGTGCCAGCCCGCCGGGGTGCCGGTCATCGGTGACGGCGGTGTCCAGTACTCGGGCGACATCGCCAAGGCCATTGCGGCCGGCGCGGACACCGTCATGCTCGGCAGCCTGCTCGCGGGCTGCGAGGAGGGGCCAGGCGAGCTGGTCTTCATCAACGGCAAGCAGTTCAAGCTGTACAGGGGCATGGGATCGCTCGGCGCGATGCGCAACGCCGAGCGCGGCAAGTCGTTCTCCAAGGATCGCTACTTCCAGGATGACGTGCTGCGCGAGGACAAGCTGGTGCCGCAGGGCGTGGAGGGCCAGGTGCCCTACCGCGGGCCGCTGGCGGCCGTCGCCGACCAGCTCGTCGGCGGTCTCCGGGCCGCGATGGGCTTTTGCGGCGCGCGCACGATCGCGGAGCTGCAGGCCGCGACGTTCATCCAGATCACCAGCGCGGGCTTGGTGGAGAGCCACCCCCACGACATCCAGATGGTGGCCGAGGCACCGAATTATGGCGGCCGGCAAAGCTAGGTCGGCCGCGCCGACCCGGGCGGCGCGCCGGACTCGCATCGCGCTGCGCGCGCAGCGCCGGTGGTGGGCCGCGGGCAGGGGCGGGAGAGCGACGTGAGCGTGATGGAGATCGGGCGCGGCAAGAGCGGTCGCCGGGCGTACGCGCTCGACGAGATCGGGATCGTCCCCTCCCGTCGGACTCGCCATCCGGAAGAGGTCTCGATCGCCTGGCAGATCGACGCCTACCGGTTCGAGCTGCCCATCGTGGTCGCACCCATGGACAGCGTGGTGTCGCCCGCGACCGCGATCGCGATAGGCCGGCTCGGCGGCCTCGCGGCTTTGGACCTGGAAGGCCTGTGGACCCGGTTCGACGACCCGGAACCGCTGCTGGCCGAGGTCGCGGAGCTCGACGACGCGGCGGCGACGAGGCGGCTGCAGCAGATCTACGCTCAGCCGATCAAGGACGAGCTCATCGGCCAGCGGATCGAAGAGATCCGCGCTGCCGGGGTCACGACCGCGGCCCGGCTCTCGCCGCAGCGCACGGTGCGCTACTACAAGCCGGTCATCGACGCTGGCGCGGACATCTTCGTGATCCGCGGCACCACGGTGTCGGCCGAGCACGTCTCCGGGCAGGCCGAGCCGCTCAACCTCAAGCAGTTCATCTACGAACTTGACGTGCCCGTCATCGTCGGCGGCTGCGCCACCTACACCGCGGCGCTGCACCTGATGCGCACCGGGGCGGCCGGCGTACTGGCCGGGTTCGGTGGCGGGTCGGGGCACACGACCGCGGCGGTGCTGGGCGTCGCGGTGCCGATGGCCACGGCCATCGCCGATGTCGCGGCCGCCCGCAGGGACTACCTCGACGAGTCTGGCGGGCGGTACGTCCACGTCATCGCCGACGGCGGCATGACCCGCAGCGGCGACATCGCCAAGGCGCTGGCGCTCGGCGCGGACGCGGTGATGGCCGGGTCGCCGTTCGCGCGCGCCACCCAGGCACCGGGCCGCGGCTACCACTGGGGCAGCGAGGCGCAGCACCCGGACCTGCCGCGCGGCGCCCGGCTGCAGGTGGGCACCATCGGCACGCTCGAGCAGATCCTGCTCGGCCCGTCCACCGTGGCGGACGGCTCGATGAACCTGATGGGCGCGCTCCGCCGGACCATGGCGACGTCGGGATACTCCGATCTCAAGGAGTTCCAGCGGGTAGAGGTCGTGGTGACAACCGGTGCCACGCCGCGCTGACAGCCGGATGTGGCCGGCCGTCAAGTCGGCCGTCCAGCAGGCCGCGAACGGTCACGGGACCGGCAGCGATCCCGCTGGCGCGACCACGCGCCTCGGCCCGGCCGAGCGGTCCGCCGCGCTCGAGGCGCTGGCAGGCCGCGAGGTGCAGGTGCTCGTCATCGGCGGCGGCGTCGTCGGGGCGGGCGTCGCGCTCGACGCAGCGACCAGGGGCCTCACCGTCGGCCTGGTGGAGGCCAGGGACTTCGCCTCGGGCACCTCGTCGCGATCGAGCAAGCTCATCCACGGCGGGCTGCGCTACCTGGAGCAGCTCAACGTTGGCCTGGTCCGTGAGGCGCTCAGCGAGCGGTCATTGCTGCTGCAGCGGCTGGCGCCGCATCTGGTGCAGCCGGTGTCGTTCATGTGCCCGTTCACCCACCACGCGTGGGAACGCGCGTACGTCGGCGCCGGCGTCACCGCGTACGACTCGCTCGGCTTCACCATGGGTCACGCCAGGGGCCTGCCCGGCCATCGCCAGCTCACCAGGCGCGGCGCGCTCACGCTCGCGCCGGCCCTCAAGCGGTCCGCGCTGACCGGCGCGCTCGTGTACTGGGACGCGCAGGTCGACGACGCGCGGTACGTGACGACCCTGGTGCGCACCGCGTCCGGCTACGGCGCGCACGTCGCGTCGCGCACCCAGGTCACCGGCTTCCTGCGGGAAGGCGAGCGGGTGACCGGTGTGCGGGCCACCGACCTGGAGACCGGGAACGGGCTCGAAGTCAGGGCGCAGCAGGTCGTCAACGCCACCGGTGTCTGGACCGACGAGATTCAGGCAATGGTTGGCGGCCGGGGCACCATCAACGTCCGCGCGTCCAAGGGTATCCACCTGGTGGTGCCGCGGGACCGCATCCACTCCTCGACCGGCATCATCCTGCGGACGCCGGTGAGCGTGCTGTTCGTGATCCCGTGGGGCCGGCACTGGATCATCGGCACCACCGACACCGACTGGGCACTCGACAAGGCGCACCCGGCGGCCAGCCGCGTTGACATCTCCTACCTGCTCGGCCAGCTCAACAAGATCCTTGCCGTACCGCTGACCAGTGATGACGTGGAAGGTGTCTACGCGGGCCTGCGCCCGCTGCTCGCGGGCGAGTCGGAGTCCACGTCGAAGCTGTCGCGCGAGCACACGGTGGCGCATCCCGTGCCGGGCCTGGTGATGATCGCAGGCGGCAAGTACACGACCTACCGCATCATGGCGCGGGACGCCGTGGACGCGGTGGCGCACGGGCTCGACGGCAAGGTGGCGCCGTCGTGTACCGACAGTATCCCGCTGGCTGGCGCGGACGGCTTCATCGCGCTGTGGAACTCGCGGTACGCGCTGGCGCGCTCGTCGGGCCTGCACGTAGCCCGGATCGAGCACCTGCTCCGCCGGTACGGCTCGCTGATCGGCGAGGTGCTCGACCTGATAGCCGCCGACCCGTCCCTCGGCAGGCCGCTCACCGGGGCCGACGACTACCTGCGCGCCGAGGTCGTGTACGCCGCCTCGCACGAGGGCGCGCGGCACCTGGACGACGTGCTTGCGCGCCGTACGCACGCCTCCATCGAGACCTGGGACCGCGGCCTGTCCGCGGCCGAGGAGGCCGCGAACCTCATGGCGGGCCCGATGAAGTGGAAGTCCCGCCAGGTCGGCCGCGAGCTGGCCAACTACCGCGCTCGCGTGGCCGCCGAGCGCGCGTCCCAGGAAGCGGACACCGACCAGGACGCGGACGCCATCAGGCTCGGCGCGCCGGACATCGTCCCTGTCGTGCACGGCGACGTCGTCACCGCCTGACGAGCGCTTGCTCGCGCGTCGGGAGACCGCCGCAGCCGGCGAGGCGTACGAGGTGGCGGGCCGCATTCAGGCGGAACAGACGGCGCTGGACTGGGTGACCGCACCACAGCGCGTGGTTGTGCTCCAGGCAGCCGATGCGCAGACCGTTGCGTGCGGCTGGGAAGACGGCGTGCTCGTCCGGTTCACGGTCCGCGCCGGCCGGATCCGCGGCTGGTGCTCCGAGTCTCGCTCGGCAACGGAGGCGGCCCCGCTGGTGGCGCAGAAGCCGCCGTGCTTGCGCGACCTCGCGGCGCAGAACGCCAGCCTCGCCGCCAAGCTGACTGGCGGCACGAGCGGCTAGACCAAAATGATCTTGATGGGTGTGAGTTTGGTATTGCTCCGGCAATACCAAACTCACACCCACGTGGCGGCCGATCGTTGGTGTCGGCGGCAGTACTCCGCGGATGGACAGTTCTCGTCACGAGTGTCGATTCTTGCTGCCGAGCTCGACTTATGCGACCTTGAGCCCCATGACGCACTTCGTGCTTGCCTTCAGCCACCCCCAAGGGCCCGCGTCGACGCCGGGGACGGGGACTTACTGGGTCGCGTTCGGGATCTTGGTCGGGATGGCGACGGTCTGGTTCACCCCAGGTCTGGTGAAGTCGCTCGTTTTGGTCTTCGACCTCGTGGCGCTGGGCTGGTCCGCCGTGATCCTGCATTACGCCGACACCGGGACCGGGCGCTGGGTGCTGATCGCGGCGGCCTTCTTGCTGATCGGGATGTTCATCGGGGTCCTGAACGGTCTTCGACATCTGGGCGAGGCGGAATACCAAGGTCGGAAGACCAGCGTCCGGAGGATCGGCGGCTGGCTCTAGCCCGTGTTGGGCTCGTAACCCGGCCGGCCGTGGCCCGGCGCGCAGCCCGGCCTGGCTAGCCCGGGCCGCGGCCGAACTAGACTGC
This sequence comes from Streptosporangiaceae bacterium, assembly GCA_050698875.1. GTDB lineage: Bacteria > Actinomycetota > Actinomycetes > Streptosporangiales > Streptosporangiaceae > JAJYUU01. The sequence continues at coordinate 24,526 of JBOHCP010000003.1, forward strand.
GCCCATGCCGAGACCTCGTGTGCTGTCCGGAATCCAGCCGACGGCGGACTCCTTCCACGTCGGCAACTACCTCGGCGCGCTGCGCCAGTGGGTGGCGCTCCAGGACACCCACGACACCGTGTACTGCGTGGTGGACCTGCACGCGATCACCGTGCCGCAGAAGCCTGCCGAGCTGCGCCGCCGCACCAGGGTCGCCGCCGCCCAGCTGTTCGCCGCCGGGCTGGACCCGGACCGGTCGATCGTGTTCGTGCAGAGTCACGTCCCCGAGCACGCCGAGCTGGAGTGGGTGCTGGCGTGCCTGACCGGGTTCGGCGAGGCGAGCCGGATGACCCAGTTCAAGGACAAGTCCGCCAAGGGCGGAGCCGAGACCGCGAGCGTGGGCCTGTTCACGTACCCGATCCTGCAGGCGGCCGACATCCTCATTTATGACGCCGACCAGGTGCCGGTGGGTGAGGATCAGCGCCAGCATCTCGAGCTGACGAGGGACCTGGCCCAGCGCTTCAACCACCGGTACGGCACGACCTTCGTCGTGCCCGGCCCGTACATCCTGCCCGAAGTCGCCAAGATCACCGACCTGCAGGATCCGGCGGTCAAGATGAGCAAGTCGTCGTCGTCCCCGCAGGGCATCATCGACGTGCTCGAGGAGCCAGGCTCGATCCGCCGCAAGATCATGCGGGCGGTCACCGACACCGACGGTGAGGTGCGGGCGGACGAGGAGGCGAAGCCGGGCGTCACGAACCTGCTGCGGATCTACTCGGCGCTGACGGGTGAGCCGATACCCAGCCTCGAGCAGCGCTACGCCGGGTCCGGTTACGGCGTGCTCAAGAGGGACCTGGCCGAGGTCGTCGTCGGCGCGTTCGCGCCCATCAGGGAGCGCACAGAAAAGCTCCTCGCTGATGAGGTGGAGCTGGACCGGATGCTGGCCGACGGCGCGGGCAGGGCACGCCGGCTCGCCGGGGCCACCATGGCCAGGGTGCGGGACAGGATCGGCTTCCTGCCCGCGGGCTGACAGCCTGGCAAGACCGCCAGTCCGGTTGACAATGGCGACCCCGAACAAGATCATCATTAGCGACCGGGACCGGCCAGGAGGAACTGCGTTCCCCTCTTGGTTTGATGTGTGGGCATCCATTGCTCGGGTAGCTCCGGCCCCGGCAGGCAGACAACCCCCACGCCTGCGCAGGGAGTGATCAAGATGGCTGGGATGCTTCGCGTCCGGCGCATCGATGGCGCGATCGTCGGCGTCCTGTTCGCGCTGCTGGGCATCTGGGGCGCACTGATCCCATTCGTGGGCCCCTACTTCCACTACGGCTACACCCCGGACCGGACCTGGGACGCGACGGCTGGCCGGATGTGGCTGGAGGTCCTGCCGGGCGCCGTCGCGTTCGTGAGCGGACTGATCGTGCTGCTCAGCCGGCTGCGCCCGCTGGGGCTGCTCGGCGCGTGGCTGGCCGCGGTGGCGGGCGCGTGGTTCGCCGTCGGCGGGGTGATGGCCGGACGCTGGGCCAGCCTGCCGACCGCCGGCCAGCCCGTTGGTACCAGGATGCGAGCGGCGCTTGAGCAGACCGGCTTCTTCACCGGGCTCGGGGTCGTGCTCGTCTTCCTGGCGGCGGTGGCGCTTGGCCGGTTCACCGTGGTTGCCATGGGCCGCACCGCGGCGCCGGTCAAGACCGAGCCCGCGCCCGTCAAGACCGAGCGGGCGCGCGAGCGTGAGCCGGCCGGCGCCGGCCGGCGCCTCTCGCGGATCCTGCCGGGACCGGTGTTCCGTGGCCGGCAGCGGAACGCGGACTCGGTGGACAGCTGACGCCCTAGTTACCCCGATGGATGCCGGTCTGGTGCACCTCAAGCAGCACCAGATCGGCATTCATGAATCGGCGCGGCTAGCGTCGGCCGCTGCGAGCGGAGGCGGCGCGCCGGCGCGTCACGGCGAGGCTGCCGAGGCCGAGGGCCGCTACCGCCAGGCCGGCGACCGCCAGCCCCACACTCCCGCCCGCACTGGGCTCCGGGGTCAGCGCGACGGCATCCGCGGCGCTGCCAGGACCGTCACCCCTGGACGGCTGCGCGCGGCGGGCCGCGGCTGCCAGCGGCGGCACCAGCGCGCCGACGGGCTTGACCGTGCCGTTCATCGCGAAGCCCCAGTTCAGTAGCTGCTCAGCGGACGTGATCTCCTGCAGCGCGGTGCAGTGCAGCACCGTCACGATGAGGGTGACCCCGTTACGCCTCGCGAGGCCGATGTAGGTGGCCTCGGAGCTGACCGTCCACCCGATCTTGCCGCCGATGCCACCGGGGTACTTGGTCAGCAGGTAGTTCTGGTTGACCATCGTCTCCCAGTCGTTCTGCTTCAGCTCCAGCTGGCTCGAGACCGTCTCGTCGTAGGTCATGAACGCCGGCATGCTCAGCGCCTGCCGGGCGATCAGCGCCTCGTCATAGGCGGATACGACCTGGCCGGCCGCGGGCAGCCCGTTCGGCAGCTTGGCTACGACGTCGTAGGCCTGCAAGTGGTGCGCTTCGGCATTGATCAGCGCCATGCCCTTGGCGAACGAGCCGGTGGCCTCCGTCAGCGCCACCGCCGCGTCGTTGGCCGAGATCAGCAGCAGCGCCCGGAACAGGTCGGAGACCTGGTAGTACTGGCCGGTGATCAGGCCGGCGCTGGTGGGCTGCTGCGACGTGGCCAGCTGGCTCGCGACGATCTCCGCGTTGGGGTTGAGCCGCGGGATCAGGGTGATGGCGGTCAGGACCTTGAGCGTGCTGGCGGGGCCATACTCGCCGTGCGGGTCCTGGGCCGCGAGCACCTGGCCGGTGTCGGCGTTCGCGATCACCCACGCGGACGCCGGGACGCTCGGAAGCGGCTGGTTGCCGGTGGCTGGCTGGTTCACGACGGTACCCGTGCTGGCCATCAGCGGACCGCCAATGATGCTGGCCGCGTAGCTGCCCGGTTGCGGCGCGGACCGCTCCGGCCGGACCACGCTTGCCGCGAGCCCGGTCCGGCGCGCGTGCGGCGTGGTGCGGGCTGGCGC
>JBOHCP010000004.1:0-25157 GCA_050698875.1 Streptosporangiaceae bacterium
GTTCCAGCGGCAGCTCGCCAGCAGCCAGAAGGCCCGCCGGCACCGGTTCGTGCTCATGGCTGTCGGCGCCCTGTCCGTCGTTACCCTCCTGGTGTCCTGCGGCGCGTGGCTGGTGACCACGTACGTCAGCGCCGGCCTTGGTCGGCTATACGCCGGGATATCCGGAACGCCGTCCAGCGGGCCGGTCAACATCCTCGTCGTGGGCATCGATACACGCGGGGGTCTCAGCCACCGCCAGCAGGTCCGGCTGCACGTCGGCCCCGTCGGCGGGCAGAACACCGACACGATGATGCTGGTGCACATCCCGGCCAATCACGACAGTGTCCAGGTCGTCAGCCTGCCCCGCGACTCCTGGGTCAGCATCCCCGGCCACGGCATGAACAAGATCAACGCTGCGTACGGGATCGGCGGGCCGCCGCTGATGGTCAGTACCGTCGAGAGCGCGACCGGTCTCGACATCAACGACTACGTGGAAGTGGACTTCCTCGGCTTTGTCAGGGTGATCGACACTCTCGGCGGCGTCAACGTCTGCCTGCCGTACGCGGTGGACGACAGCGACAGCGGCCTGCGCCTGCCGGCCGGTCGTCATCACGTCTATGGCGTGACGGCGCTCGAGTTCGCGCGCGACCGGCATTCGTTCGCCACGTCCGACCTGGCGCGGATCGCGGACCAGCAGCAGTTGGTGTCGTCGGCCTTCGCCGAGGCAACCGCCTCAGGCGTGCTCGCGAACCCGGTGCGCCTGCAGCAGGTCCTGGCGTCCGTCACGTCGGCCGTTCAGGTGGACCAGAGGTTCAACTTGATCGAACTGGCGGACGAGTTGCGCGGCGTCAAGCCGTCCGACGTGTGGTTTACGACCGTCCCCATCGCCTCGGAGAACTATCAGACGCCCAGCGGCGAGTCAGCCGTGCTGTGGAACGGGCCGGCCGCGGCGGCGCTGTTCCACCAGCTCCAGACCGACACGGCCGGGCCGCGTGCTCAGCACGGCTCGTCATCGCAGCCGACTGAGGAGAGTGCCGATGCGCAGCGCACTGCAGCTCAGGATGCCTGTCGCTGACTGACGAAGCCGGGACCGCGGACGCCCCGCAACCGGAGCCCCGCTCAGCGCGGGACGAGCCCGCACCCCGAGCCCGCGCGGGACGAGCCCGCACCCCGAGCCCGCACGGGACGAGCCCGCACCCCGAGCCCGCGCGGGACGAGCCCGCGCCCTGAGCCCCGCTCAGCGCGGGCCGGCTGGCCCGGACTCGGAGTCCTCCGGTGGCGGGAAGAACGTCTGGCCCGCGTTCGGGAATCCTCCCGGTGTGTCCTGGTATGACCCGCCTGGACCGCCTGCGGGGTCGGACGATGTGCCCTGACCGGACGGTTCGCTGGGGGCCGTGCCCGACTGGTCGCCTGGTGAACCCTGCGGCGGGACGGGCTGCGCCAGGTTCAGCCCGTTCTCCTTCTCGTGCACCGAGATGGTGCTGATCAGCTGGTCGATCTTGGCCGGGCTGTCCGGCGTGCCGCGTCCGGTGCGCTCGGCGAACACGAGGGCGCCGAGCTGGCGCAGCAGCATGTCGCCGCGGCGGCCTGCCTGCGCCTGGTCGATCCTGGCCTTGCCTTCTTGAGCTGCTTCCTGGGTCTTCTGCGCGAGCTGAGTCGCCTGCGCCTTGACCTTGTCCATCAGTCCCATCTGCGCCTCCGAGGCTGAGCATGGCGCCCGCGCGGCCCGCTAGCCGCTGTATGGCAGTCTCTGCCCGCAGCATAGGGCCGGGCTGGCGCACCGCACAGGTAACAGGCCAGGGGGACCGGATGCTGCTCCCCGACCCGCCATGGTTACCCATCGTAGCTAGCTGCCTGTCCCGGCTCGCGAGCCAGGTCGCGATCCAGTCCGGCCAGCGACCCGGCCGGTTAGTCCGACGCCCGGTTACCCCTGGGCGCGCGCCGCTGCCAGTTCCGCTACGGCCGCGCGTGACAGCGCGGGAGCATCCGCGATCACGGTCACCAGCCGGCAGCCGTTCTCCCGGTAGAGCCGCGCGGTCGTCCCGTCGGCCGAGTGCACTCCTACCGGCTTGCCGGCTTTCGCGCAGTCCGCCCAGATTCGCTCCAGCGCCGGCCGCAGCACCGGATCGTTCGGGTCCAGCCGGCAGTCCAGCGCGTAGGACAGGTCCCGCGGCCCGACGTAGATTCCGTCCACTCCGGGCAGCGCGAGCGTCGCGGGCAGTTCGTCCATCGCCTGGCGCGATTCGACCATGACGATGCACAGCGGCAGCGACGCGCCGGTCACGACGCCGCCCGCGGACCTGTATCCGTCAGGCGGGAACCGGCACGCGCCCGCAACGGCCGCCGCTTGCTCGGCGGTGTCGACATTCGGCACGATCACGCCGTCGCAGCCGAGGTCCAGTGCCCGGCCGATATCGGCGGTATGCGCAAACCGCACCCGGCCCAGCGGGGCAGCGCCCGCCAGCCGGATCGCGGTTGTGAGAGCCGGCAGGTCGTGCTCGGTCGCGGTGCCGTGCTGCAGGTCGATGACCACGTAGTCGAGCCCGCCGGCCGCCAGCAGCCCGGCCGTCGCGGTCGCCGGAGCCGCCATCCACCCGCCGAAGACAACCGCGCCGTCTCGCACTCGGTCGCAGAAATGAGCGTCGGTCACCCGGATAGCCAAGCACACTCCGGGCGGGATTCAGCGGTCACCTGCCCCCGGTCGGCGCCGCGAGCGCGACCACCATCGACAGCGCTACGCCAGCCCGGTGACGCGCTCGCGCGCCGACGCGATCCGGCGCAGGGTCTCCTCGCGCCCGAGCACCTGCAGCGACTCGAACAGCGGCAGCCCCACGGTCCGGCCGGTCACCGCCACCCGCACCGGCGCCTGGGCCTTGCCGAGCGACAGCCCGAACGAGCTGCCCACCACCTCCAGTCGTGCGCGCAGCTCGTCAGCCTGCCAGGGCGCATCTGCGTAGGCCGCAGCGACCGCCGCGAGTATTTCCGCTGCGGGCTCCCGCATGGCCCTGGCCCACGACGCCTCGTCGTGCACCGGCTCGGCCAGGAACGCGAAGTCCACCATGGGCACCATGTCAGCGAGCAGCGCCACCCGGGTCTGGGCCAGCAGCGCGAGCGCGGCGAACACCTCGGGGTCGAAGCGGTCCGCTGGCCACGGCGCGCGGTCTGGCGCCAGCCACGGCTGACAGGCGACGACGAACTCCGCCGCGGGCAGCGCCCTGATGTACTCACCGTTGAAGGCGCGCAGCTTTTGCAGGTCGAAGAACGCGGGCGACGGGCTCACGTCGTCGATCCGGAACTGCGCGACCATGTCGGCGAACGGCATGATCTCCCGGCCATCCCGCGGCCCCCAGCCGAGCAGCATCAGATAGTTCCGCATCGCCTCAGCCAGGTAGCCCTCGTCCCGGTAGTCCTCGAGCGCCAGCTTGTCCCGGCGCTTGGACAGCTTCTGCCGCTTCTCGTTGACCAGCACCGACAGGTGCGCCCACGCAGGCGGCAGGTGCCCGAGTGCTTCCCAGAGCAGCTGCTGCTTAGGCGTGTTCGGCAGGTGCTCCTCGCCCCGGATCACGTGGGTGATCCGCTGCTCCCTGTCGTCGACGACGTTGGCCAGCAGGAAAAGCACCGACCCGTCGGCGCGGGCCAGCACGAAGTCCTCGATCGTTGCATTCTCGAACGCCGTATTGCCGCGCACCAGGTCGGCCACCACGGTGGTGCCGTCGTCTGGCGTGCGGAACCGCAGTGCCCGGCCAGGACCTGGCTCCAGGCCGCGGTCCCGGCAGTAGCCGTCGTAACCGCGGTACTGGTCGCCGGTCCGCGCGATCACGTCCTCGCGCGTGCAGTCGCAGTAGTACGCCCGGCCCTGCTGCCAGAGCCGCGTCGCGACCTCGGTGTGCCTGACCAGATTGTCCGACTGGAGGAACGGGCCCTCATACTGGCTGCGGTCGATGCCGAGCCAGGCCAGCGCGCTGACAATGCCGTCGGTCCACTCGGGCCGGCTACGGGAAGCGTCGGTGTCCTCGATGCGCAGCACCAGCGTGCCGTGGTTCCGCAGCGCGACCGCCCAGTTGTACAGGACCGACCGGGCGCCGCCGACGTGCAACTCGCCCGTGGGTGACGGCGCGAACCGCACCCGAACGTCTGAGCCCTGGCTAGTCACGCCTACCGATCCTAGTCGGGCGCTCCCCGGCGACCGCGACCGCGCGAGCGGCAGCAGCCCGCGTGACCGCGTTCCCCCTGGAGAACCTCAGCTCAGCTACCCGCGGGCAGCTCCGGCGTCGGCGGCCCGCTGGCGATCTGTGCCTTGAGGGCGGCCAGCTCTTGGTCTACCTGCGCATTCGCGCCGGCCTGGTCGAGTTCGTGCTGGATGTCGTCGGTGTCGCCGCCGACGTCTTCCAGCACTCCCGACTGGAGCAGCTCGTCGGTGGCGCTCGCGCGCGCCTGCATGACCGCGATCTTGTCCTGGGCCCGCTGCAGCGCGGCGCCGGAGTCGCCGAGACTCCGGGATATCCCCGCGGCCTCCTCGTTCACCGAGGTCATCGCCGAAGCGGCGGTGTACTGGGCCTTCATGACTTCCTTCTTGGACCGGAAGTCGTTGACCCGCTGCTGCAGCGTGGCGAGGGTTTGCTCCATCTTCTGCTCCTCGTCGCTGAGCTGCTGGTGCTGAGGGCCAAGCTCGTCGATCTGCTGCTGGGCCGCCGCCTTGCGGGACAGCGCTTCGCGGGCCAGGTCCTCGCGGCCCTGCGCCAGCGCCGCCTTGGCCTGATCCTGCAGGTGGTCCGCGGAGTGCTGAAGCTGCTGCTGCTGCAGCTCAAGGCGCTTCTTCGAAGCGGTGATATCGACCAGCGCGCGGCGGACCTGGGTGATGTGGTCGAGCATCTGCTCGTAGGAGTAGTCGAGCATCTCGTTCGGGTTCTCGGCCGAGTCGATTGCCTTGTTCGCCTTGGCCGCGACGATGTCGTGTGCCCGCTGGAAGAGACCCATGGCAGTGCTCCCTGCGACGTTGGATGTGGGGCCGGGTTTACGCTGCCGAGATTACGCCCAGTTCGAGGAGGGAACGGGCTTTCGCCGGGCCGGCCGGTCTCGCCGGGTGGCAGCCAGGAGGGGCCGGACACGTGCCGTGACGAACTGACCCCGTTACGCTCGCAAGCGTGGATGTTCGCTCGCTAGGCTACCGCAGCGACCTGATGATCCGGACCCTCGAGGGCAGCGAGGTGGAGGATCGCGGCGGCTGTCTCGTGATCCGCAGCCCGGGCAACCCGACCTACTGGTGGGGTAACTTCCTGCTGCTGACGCAGCCCGAGCCAGGCCAGGCCGCCAGGTGGGTGGCGAGGTTCGCAGCCGAGTTCCCGGCGGCGCGCCACGTCGCCCTCGGGCTCGACGTCACCGAGATCAGCGGCGTCTACATCGGCGAGTACGTCGCCGCGGGCCTGCAGTTGCAGCGGTCCGCCGTGCTCACCGCACAGGACCTGGCCGAGCCGCCGCGCCCGAACCGGTCCGCGGCGTATCGCGAGCTGTCCGGCGACGACGACTGGCGGCGGGCGGCGGAGTTGCGGGCGCTCGTCAATGCAGGCGAGCCGGGCGGCGACCTGGACTTCATCCTTGCGCGGGCCGCGGTCGAGCGAGCGCTGACCGAGGCCGGGTACGGTTCCTGGTTCGGCGCGTTCGCGGACGGTGAGTTGGTCGCCCAGCTCGGGCTCATCGCCGACAGCTCGGGCATGGCCAGGTACCAGAATGTCGAGACGCACCCGGGCTGGCGGCGCCGTGGCCTGGCCGGCAGCCTCGTCTGGCACGCGGGGCGGCATGGCCTCGATGCGCTCGGGGCGAGCACGCTGGTCATCGTCGCCGATCCGCTCGCCGATGCGATCAAGGTGTATCGGTCAGTCGGCTTCGCCGATGCCGAGACGCAAGTCGGATTCGAGCGCCAGCCAGACTGAATGCGGGGTCGGAAAGCGTGATTTCGGCATCGCGCAACCAGCTGCGACGCGGCGATTCGTGACTGCCTGTTACGAACGTCACCGCGTGTCTTTTCGCGTTTCCGTCCCTCAGCTGCCCGTTTCGGTGCATGGTGGGTAGCCGACAGCACCTTGCGTGCGGTCGTAGTCACCGGCGGTGACTACGTTGCCCTGACCTTGCACAGCGGTCGCGCGCAGCCTGCTGGCCGGCGGAAGCCAGCCCGCGCTTTCCAGGTGGCAGCCGCGCGCCCACGGTGCTCTGACCAGGGGACGTCAGTGTCCGCAAGCTCTGCCCGGCATCGCAAGCAAGCGCAGCCTGCCCCGGAACTCGCGGCACTGCCTCGGCACCGCATGGCATCGCGCTCACGGCGTGGACGGCTCCGGGCTGCCCGGACAGCCAGCCTCGTCATGATGCTGCTGGTTGGCGCCGCCGGCGCCTTCGCGGTCGTGACGCATCTGCCCGCCAGCAGGCTGGAGCCACAGGCCTCGGGACAGGCTGAGACTCTTGGCCGGGTGGCAGCCCAGGCTGGCACGCTCGTCAGCAAGACAGAAGTGAGCAAGGTGCTGGCAACATCGGACAAGCCGGCCGGCACCCAGAAGGCGACGACTACCCCCGCGCCTGTGCACCAGAGCGCGGCTCCGGCCGCTCCGGCGCCCGTCTACCTGAACCCGCTGCGCGCGATCACCGACCTCATTGCGCAGCGCGTCGACATGGGAGTGGACTTCGCAGGGTCCGGGCCGATCTACGCGCTCGGCGACGCGGTGATCACCAACGCCGAGGGCGATAACGGTGGCTGGCCCGGCGGCGGCTGGATCACCTATCAGCTGACCAACGGCCCCGCGGCCGGGCTCATCGTGTATGTCGCCGAGGACGTCCAGCCGACGGTCCAGGTCGGCGAGGACGTGACGTCGTCGACGGTCATCGCCCAGATGTCCAACGACGGGGATGGGATCGAGATCGGGTGGGCCATGCCGGACGGCTCGTCCGCCGAGTCGCAGCTCGCAGCGGCGGGCGGCATCGGCGGGAACGGCCCGTTCCCGACCGAGGTAGGGCTCAGCTTCGACGCGCTGCTCGTCGCGCTTGGCGTGCCCGCCGCGTCGAACGCCGGGCAAGCGGGATACGGGCTGCTGCCATCGAACATCCCGGCCGAGTGGACGGGGCTCAGCTCCTAGCCCCGCGCCGAATGTCGCGAGCCTGGGCTCAAGCGTTGCCATCGCGCGGGGTCCCGGCTCTTGCGTCACCGCTCGCTCAGCCGTCAGTCTCGGTACGTGCGGCATGCGACGCAGGACGACCTCGACCAGTTGGAGAGTCTGCTGGCGGACCTGCGCGCGCTGCCTGAGCTGCGGGAGCGCAAACGCGGTTACTTCTCTCTGCGGTCGAAGGCATTTCTGCACTTTCACGAGGACTCAGGTGGCTTCTACGTCGACGTGAGGCTCGACGGAGCGTTTCAGCGTATGCGGGTCACCAGTCGGACCGAGCAGCTCGCCTTTCTGCGCCGGGTACGGAACGAGCTCGGCCCGCGGTAAGCGCAACGCCACGCCCGTCACCCCGCTGGCCCGCCGGACTCCGCGAGATGAGCAAGTGCCCGGCGCAAATTGTGGTCCCGCGGCGCCATCGAATCGAGCGCTAGTCGGTTATCTCGCCATTCGTCGAACGTAGCCCGCTGTGCCTGCACCGACTCCCATGTCGGCTCGGGGAAGCCGTCGATACCTCGCACCCGCCCTTCGAGCCGACGCCGATGCACCTCCTCGTCGGAACATCGCACCTCGATAATCCGCAGCACGGACCCCGTCCGCTCGGCGAGCCGACGCCACTGCTCGCGAGCAGGCTCGACCGCATTGACCGCGTCCACGATGACGTCGTGCCCCAGCGCCAGCTGCTCAGCCGCCAGCACCTCGACGACCACATACGCCGCTAGGCCAGTCGGCTGATCTCGGCCGACGCCCGCCCGCCACATCCCTGCCTCGACCGGATCCACGGACAGCACCGCGCATCCGAGGGCGCGGGCCAGGTCCTCCGCTACCGCGCTCTTTCCAGCACCAGGCAGCCCCGCCATCACGACCAGCATGCCAGCACCATCTCAGCGCGGGCGGGCGGACAGCCGGAGGGCCGGGACCCAGCCCGGCAATCGAGCATTGCTGGCCGCGCGACTGCGCAGCGAGGGAGCCGAAATGGCCCATCACAAATGAGGGTGTAGCGGTCGGCGGCGCGTTCGACAGTGACACGGCAACCGGCTTGATCCCGGTTGCGCACCGCGTCGCCGGTGTGCGATCGTTCCAGTGATCGTGAGCCATCGGCAGGAGGTGAGTCCCATGAACGCAGTATCCGCAGTGGGTGCTCCCCTGCAGTCCACGATCGCGCGACTGAGGTAGTCGCTACCGGGAGCGCCCGCCAGGCAATTCGCGAGAGGCGGCTCCCATGAACACAACACCTTCTTCAACTCCGCACTTCTCCTCGACCGCGGACTCCGACCGGCCGAGGTCCGACCAGGATCAGCCGCAGGTCGACGCCACGCGGCGGGTGCGCGCCGCGGGCGAGCGAGCGTTGGTCCTCCATGGTGGTGGATCGGCAGGCAATGCGTGGGAGATCGGCGTCATCGCCGGCCTGTTCGATGCCGGTTTGGATGTGACCGAGGCTGATCTGATCATCGGGACGTCGGCTGGATCGACGGCCGCGGCCCAGATCACCAGCGCGACCCCGACCGAACTGCTTGCCGCCATCCTTACCGCTGCGCCCCGGCAACGGACTGATCCGGTCGGATCCGACGGTGGACGCGTTCCCATTGGGCCGGTGGCCGACCACATGGAGAGAACGAGCCGAGTCATTGCCGCCGCTGAGGATGCGGCCGACATGCGCCGCAGAATGGGTGCGGCGGCGCTCGAAGTGGATGCGGTGTCGGACGGCACCGGGCAAACGCGGTGGCGCGCTACCGTCGCCGCCCGGCTGCCCAGTCAGCGCTGGCCGGAACGAACGATGCTCATCACGGCGGTCGATGCCCTTACCGGTGAGCCGGTCGTGTTCGACCGCTACAGCGGAGTCGACCTGGTGGACGCCGTCGCCGCCAGCACTGCCAACGGCTTCGGTGTCCCTCCCTACAGCATCGGCGACAACCGGTACATCGACGGCGGCTACCGACGCAACGAGAATGCCGATCTGGCAGCCGGATACGGGCGGGTGCTGGTGCTGTCGCCCTTCGGCGGCAGATCACGGCATCCGCTGGAGTGGGGCATGCATCTTGCCGCGCAGGTCGACGAACTGCGCGCCCGCGGCAGCAACGTCGAGACGATCTTTCCTGATGGCAATTCACTCAACGCGTTCGGTGCCAGCATGATGGATCTGTCGACGCGTCCGCCCGCCGCTCGAGCTGGTTACGACCAAGGCAGGGCCCTTGCCGGGCAGCTCACCGAATTCTGGCGCTGACGCCCGCGAAACCAGTCGACTCGGCAGGCATGACGACGCCTGCTCATGCCTCAGATGGCCGCTAGCTAGATCGCCCAAGCTCCCTGGTCGAGATCCTTATCCACACCCCAGACCTGGTCAGGACGGCCGTTCGTGGCGCCGTGCTGTCCGGAATCGACTTCATCCGGCCGTAATTTCTCGGACAGGTCCAGCACATCGAGTTCGGCGCTACCACCATCTCCTTTGACCTGGCGAGACGTGACGACGGAAACCCGGTCTTCCGGCAGGTGCCCCGGGATCCGGCGCACGGTCGGGTACTACTGCGGGTGGCCCGACCCGCGTTCCCGGAGATCCGGGCCTGGACCGATGACTTCGTGGACGCCCGCTACGACCCGCGAACAAAGCTGCTGGCCGCGATTCACGGCGCGTCGCAGCGGCGCGCCGAGTGGCCGTGAAGCTGCCGTGGCGAACGGATCGCTCGGCGGCACGGGCAGAGCTGCTAGGTTCAGCGCGTGGGCGGCGAGCAGCCTGAACATGGCGCGCTACACAATGGTGCGGGCACGCTCGCGGGCCGGCTAGCAGCGGCCGGGGTCACGGACTCGGCCGAGCCGATGGAAGCCTGGCTGCGGCTGCGCGCGGTCGAAGGCAATCGCGCCACAATCATCGATCTGTACGAGCTGGTAGCCGCCGCCAGCGGCCTGGCCGCGCACGAGCTGCCGTTGACCGTGCGGCTCGGCCTGGCCCGACGGGCGGTACCGCACATCTGGCCGGGGTTCAGCATCACCAAGGGCTCCGAACGGCCTGCGGTGCCGCTGGTCGTCGTGGATTACGACCCAGCCTGGCCGCAGACATACGCGCGCTGGCGGTATCAGATTGGCGCCGCGCTGGGACCGGCCGCGCTGGGAATCGAGCACGTGGGGTCCACCTCAGTGCCAGGGCTTGCGGCCAAGCCCATCGTAGACGTGCAGGTCAGCGTCGCCGATCTCGCCGACGAGCCGCGCTGGGTCGCCCAGCTTGAGGGGGTCGGCCTGGTGCTGCGGAGCCGTGACGAGCTGCATCGCTACTTCAGGCCGCCAGCGGGCCAGCCGCGCGACGTGCACGTGCACGTGTGCGCCGCGGGCAGCCAGTGGGAGCGCGACCACCTGTTGTTTCGCGACTTCCTGCGGGCAGACCCGGCGGCCTGCCGCCGCTACGCCCAGGCCAAGCGGGCCAACGCTCGCCGTTGGAGCGACGACGGCTGGGCCTACACCGAGGCCAAAAGCGGCGTCGTCCTCGACATCCTGGCGCGGGCCACTGACTGGGCAGCGGCCACCGGCTGGGCGCCACCGCGATACTCAGCAGATCGGCGATATGGACCGCCGCCGGGATTCCGCAACTAGCGGGCACTCGGCTGAACTCTCCGCGTCGCCGCAGACCAGCTGACGAGGCGGAGCCGGTGAGGGGATTGAACCCGCACTATCAGCGGCGTTAACGGGCACACCGGCTCACCCTAGCTAATTGCACGCCCTCTATGCATAGCTGGCCAGTGCAGCTGTATGCGCGCGCGCTGGTGGACGCTGAGCTGGGCTTTCGTGATGGAGCGGGTGACGAGAATCGAACTCGCACTATCAGCTTGGGAAGCTGACGTTCTGCCATTGAACTACACCCGCGAGCGTCTCGGCCCGGCCCGCGCGAACGCCAGCCCGTCGGCGACGACCTGCCCCGACATGGTACCGGATGCTGCCCAGCCCCGCGGGTCAGCTGGCCGGACCGCATAGGCAGCCGCCGGCCAGGGGAACCGCCACGATCCACCCGGCCTCGTTCGCTGCGGCGCATCGCGCCGAACCGGTAAGTTGCCAGCGTGCTGCTGTCTGACAGAGACATCAAGGCGCAGGTGGACTCCGGGCGCGTCGGGCTTGACCCCTACGAGCCCGAGCTGATCCAGCCATCCAGCATCGACGTCCGGCTGGACCGTTACTTCCGCGTCTTTGAGAACCACCGCTACCCGCACATCGACCCCGCCGTCGAGCAGCCTGACCTGACCCGGCTGGTGGAGCCGGACGGGGACGAGCCGTTCGTCCTCCATCCTGGTGAGTTCGTGCTCGGCTCGACCTACGAGGTCATAACGCTGCCGGACGACGTCGCCGGCCGGCTGGAGGGCAAGAGCTCGCTCGGCAGGCTGGGCCTGCTGACCCACTCCACGGCGGGGTGGATCGACCCCGGTTTCTCCGGCCACGTCACGCTCGAGCTGTCGAACGTCGCCACCTTGCCGATCAAGCTCTGGCCGGGGATGAAGATCGGCCAGCTCTGCTTGTTCCGGACCAGCTCGCCTGCGGAACACCCGTACGGTTCCGCGGTCTACGGCTCGCGGTACCAGGACCAGCGGGGCCCCACGCCGTCGCGGTCGTATCTGAACTTCTTCCGCTCTAAGGTCTGAACCGGTCGTGACCTAGCGGCCACACGCAGGCGAGCGATCGGTGATCTTTTAACGCCGGCGTTACGCGCGCGAATCACGTGAGCAACTGGTGCACGCCATGATGGGAAGACGTTGACTGATGAGACCGGGAGGCCAGCCATGGCCGAGTGGCGGATCAGGATCCACCTCTCCGACGACGCACACAGCAGGGCGCGCTTCGATGAGGTACTCGCCACGCAGCGGGTGAGCGCGGTCCAGCTGACGTCCCGGCCCGGCATGGAAGCAGGCTTGTCGGGTGAAGCCGTCCTGGAGCTGCCACGCGACGATGAGCTGGGTGACATGCTGACCGCGCTGCACATGATCAGCCCGCAGGTCTTCGTCAGCCGCGCCTGCTCCGAGCACAGTAACGAGCAGGACAGCCCGGCCGCCGCACTCGCTGCTGCGGACTGACGTCGCCGGCCGAGCCAGGCGCAGGCGCGGCTAGTGTTACATCAGCCTCAGCCGGGCCAGCTCGGCCTGCAGCGCGTCCCGCTCGGCCTCCAGCTCGCGCACTTGCGCCTCGAGTTGCAGCACGCGGCGGATCGCCGCCAGCGTCAGCCCGCCGCCCATCAGCTCGGCGACGTACCGGACGATCACGATCTCGTTTCTGGTGTAGCGGCGCTGGCCACCAGCCGACCGGGACGGCCGGACCACGTGGAACTCGTCGAGCCGCCGCAAGAACGCCTGCTGGACCTCCAGCATCTCGGCTACCTGGCCGACGGTGAACAGCGGCATGTTCGCATCGTCCAGGGGCAACATGGGCACGGTTACCTCCCGGCTTAGCTAACGCCCGGACCGCCACGCTCGCGGCCCTCCCAGCGGGCGCGAATGGCAGCCAGGCGGACTCGCGGCCAAGTGCCCGCGCAGGCGTCGCCGCGCGGGCCCTTCGTAGGCTACTGCGACGATCAGGCCTCGACGGCGGTCGGAGCTGCGGTGCTGACCTCGATCTTGCGCGGCAGCGCCCGCTCCTGCAGCGGCACGGTCACGCCCAGCACGCCAGCGTCGTAGCCGGCCGAGATCCTGTCGGCGTCCACGGCGTCCGGCAGCCGGATCCGCCGCGTGAACGAGCCCATGACCCGCTCCCGCACGAGTCGGTGTCGATACCGGGCAAGTCGAAGCGGAGCTCGACCTCGCCGTCGCGACGGACTGCGTCCATCCGCATAGCGGCGTGCCCGCCATCAGCGGTCCGCAGCACCCGGTGGAACTCCGCGAACGGGTCGAACGGTGTAAGCAGCATGTCGCTATCACCCTCCTGTATCCCATGACCCCTGCCTAGAGTATCTGGCCCTTGAACAGGATAAAATTTATAGTTCAGCTTAGATATTCCATGGGAACGGGGAGGCATTTAGTCGCAGTCGTTCATCGGCGCGCGGCCTAAGCAGTCATCAATCCCGATATCTCGGACGAACCCCAGCCGCCCCTCTTACCAGGTCGCGGCATGGATGCCTCATTGGTGCTGCTATCACGACACCAGACAGGCATCCATGCCTGCTGGCCCGGCTGACCGGTCGCGCGCCAGCGCGGCCCAGCCCTGTAGCTCGCGAACCCGCGGCCGGCGTTGCGCGGGCCCGGCCTAGAGGCCTAGGCGAGGCGCTCGATAATCGTGGCGTTCGCCTGGCCGCCGCCCTCACACATCGTCTGCAGTCCGTACCGCCCGCCGCTGCGCTCCAGCTCGTGCAGCAGCTTGGTCATGAGAATGGCGCCAGTCCCGCCGAGCGGATGGCCGAGCGCGATCGCGCCGCCGTTGGGGTTGGTCTTGGCGAGCGACGCACCGGTGTCCCTGGCCCACGCGATGGGCACGGGCGCGAACGCCTCGTTCACCTCGAACACGTCGATGTCGTCGATAGTCAGGTGTCCCTTGGCCAGAACCTGCTCGGTGGCCGGAATCGGCCCCGTCAGCATGTAGACGGGATCGGCGCCAGTGACGGCGAGCGCGCGGATCCGGGCTCGCGGGGCGAAGCCGTGCCTGCGGACGGCGGCGGCCGAAGCGATCAGCACGGCCGCGGACCCGTCGGAGATCTGCGACGCCGCCGCGGCGGTGAGTTCCCAGCCTGGCCGCAGCGGCTGCAGCTCCGCCATCTTCTCCAGCGTCGTGTCCCGGCGCGGGCCCTCGTCCTGTGTCAGGCCGCCGACCGGCGTTATCTCGCGGTCGAACCGGCCCTGATCGATCGCCCGGATCGCCCTTGCGTGGCTCTCCAGGGAGTATTCCTCTAGCTCCGCCCGCTTGATACCCCACTTCTCGCACATCAGCTGCGCGCCGCGGAACTGGGATATCTCCTGATCTCCGTAACGATCTCGCCAGCCCTGGCCGAACGGCAGCGCCATGCCCTGCTTGTGCGGCAGCGCGACGGTGCTGCCCATCGGCACCATGCTCATGCTCTCGACGCCGGCCGCGATGACGATGTCCTGGGTGCCCGACAGTACGGCCTGCGCGGCAAAGTGCACGGCCTGCTGCGACGACCCGCACTGCCGGTCGATTGTCACGCCCGGCACGCTCTCCGGCAGCCCGGCCGACAGCCAGGCGTTCCTGGCGATGTCAATTGCCTGGGGCCCCACCTGGGAGACGCAACCCATGATCACGTCTTCGACGGCGGCCGGGTCCACGCTCGTGCGCGCGATCAGCTCGCGCAGCACGTGCGCGGCGAGGTCAACAGGGTGGACCGCCGAGAGGCCACCGTTTCGCTTCCCTACGGGGCTGCGCACCGCCCCGACGATGTACGCCTCAGACACCACGCGACCTCCACTCCCAGCGGTACCGCCCCTGTCCGCCGCGCTGCCCGCCGGTGCGCGCGGACGTCAGCCGTCACATTGAGGCTATCGCGCAGTACGCCGGTGCCATAGTCCTCAGCGGGAAGCTTCCTCGGCCGATTGCCGCGCGCGCTGCGTGTTCACTTAGCTACTATCCGTGAGTGGCGACGAGCAGCGAGATCACCGCCGGCATGGTCAGCATCGGCCAGCTTGCCAAGGATGCCGGAGTCAGCAGCCGGACCATCCGCTACTACGAGGAGCTGGGCATCTTGCCGCAGCCACGGCGGTCGCCCGGCGGCACCCGCAAATATCCCAGGGAGTACAGCGGATACATCGCGGCCGCGCTGGCGCTCAAGGACCTGGGCTTCCGGCTCGAGGAGGTCAAGCCGCTCGCACGGCTCGCGGCCGGCCGCGCGGTCAGCCAGGGTCAGCGGGACGCCGCTGCCAGGCTCGTCGAGGCGAAGATCGAGGCGCTGACCCGTCAGGTCACGGTGCTGCGGCGGCTGCACGCCTCGGTGCGCGCTCCCGACGGCGGCCCGCCGGTGCCCGCCGTGCTCGGTACGGTCGCCGCCGATCGGCTCGACCCCGCCGACCCGCTGCTGAGCGAGAGTTCCGTGCCGACCGCGGGAGCGCTAGCCGGGTGAACTGCCTCCGTCGCGCACGGCCCGGGCGGTCATCTCCTAGCGCGAGTGAATGCCGAGCGTGGCGCACATCCGCTCGAGGCGACCCTCGACCGTGCTGTGCTGACCGACAAAACAGCTGACACGCGATCACAGCGTTCGACGCGCCTCGTGACGTACTTCCCGCCCGCCGGGCTGATGGAGGCGCGACGAGACGGCATCGCACCACGGCTGCGGCCGGCGCTCTATGCTGTGCGAGAAGGTCGGCGGCACGGCGAGGTGATGCGGCGATGACGGGTTCAGGCATCATCCTGTTGGTGGTGATAGCGCTCATCGTCGCCTATGCGGTCGCCAGGACGCGGCGCCGGATGGGACTGCTGGTCACGGGGAAGACGTGGATCGCGGTCATTGCCGGAGTTGTCATCGTGCTGCTCGCGCTGTGGGCGAGCCAGACGCAGTGACCTGCCCCTAGAGCAGCAGGTCCGCGGCCACGCCGCCCTTGATCGGCATCTCGAACCAGACCGCCTTGCCGTCCTTGGTCGGCCGCGATCCCCACCGGGTAGCCAGCTGGTCGACCAGGTACAGGCCGCGGCCGCCTTCGTCGCTCTCCGCCGCGCTCCTGATCCTCGGCAGCCGCAGGTCGGAGTCCAGGACCTCGACCCAGATGGCTTCCTGACCACGCCGCAGCCGCAGCGTGAAGTCCTTGCCCGGCGGCGCGCCGAACGCCTCGTCGTACGGCGACAACTCCCAGTCGCCCAGGATGCCGAGCGGGCCAGGGCCGGCGCCTTCCAGTACGAACTCGTGGCGCGGGGTGGGCGTAGCCGCCGCGTGCAGCACCGCGTTCGTGACGACCTCGGAGACCAGCAGGCAGGCGAGTTCCGCCTGCTCGGTGTCCATGCCCCAGCCGAGGAACGTCTCTTGTGCCAGCCGACGGGCCTCCGACACGCGGACCGGCTCGGCCGGGAACTGGCCCTCCCAGGATGCCAGGTCCGCCTCCGATGTCCGGACGACCACCACGGCCATGTCGTCGTCGATCTCGCCGGGCACGGCGTGCTCGGCGGCCTCAGCGACCTGCTGGACTGTCCCGCTGACGGCGCCCCGCACGGCCTGGCGCAGCATGTCCTGGACCTCGGCATCGGTGTAGACACCGCTGCCGTCAGCGCGCTGCCGCCGGTCCACGAGGCCGTCGGTGTAGAACACGAGAGTCGAGCCGGGAGCGAGGTAGCGCATCTCCTCCCGGTAGGTGGGCAGGCCTGGCACGCCCTTGCCGCGCACGCCAAGCAGCACACCCCGGTCGCTGATCTCCAGCTGACTGACGTCGTGGCCGCGCACGATGAGCGGCGGCACGTGGCCGGCGTTGGAGAACGACAGCGTGCGCGACCATGCGTCGTACACCAGGTACGTGCAGCTGACTGTCGGCGGATCGGGCGCGGCGAAGCCAGCCCTGTCGGGCGCTGGCGGATCGAGCGTACGGACCCAGTCGTCCAGCCGGCGCAGGATCTCCGCCGGCGACTTGTCGTCCTGCGCGAAGGCACGCAGCGCCGCGCGAAGCTGGCCCATGACGGCGGCCGCGCGGGCACCGCGGCCCTCGACATCTCCGATGACGATGCCGACCCGGCCGGCCGACAGCGGGATGATGTCGTACCAGTCACCGCCGACCTGGGTCTGGATGCCCTGGCCGTGAGTTTCCAGCGGCTTGGCCGGCACGTACTTGTAGGCGACGTCGAGGCCGTCCACGAACGGCGGGTTCTTGGGCAGCAGGCTGGTCTGGAACGCCAGCGCGGTGCGCCGTTCCTCCTCGAACAGCAGCGAGTTGTCGATGGCGATGGCCACCCGGCTGGCGATGGCACTCAGGAAGTCACGGTCGTCTGCGCCGTAGTGCCGCTCGTCGCGGTCGGTGAGCATCGACAGCGCCAGGCTCATGACGCCGAGGAGCTGGCCCCGCACGATGAGCGGGGCCGCCATCGTCGAGGTAAGCCGGACGTCGTCGCAGGTCTGCAGGCTCTCCGGGCTCGGCGCCGGGAAGGTCTCGCTGGTCATGTCGGCGACGACGATCGTGTCCTGCCGGGACATAGCCAGTTCACAGAAGTGACCTCGGGGGTACCTGATGGTCTCCCCGACCTGCGCCCAGGTACCGGGCTCGGGCATCCAGCCGCGTGAGTGCAGCTGCGCGCGCCGGACGAGCGTGTCGCCGTGCACCAGGTCGATGAGGCAGTGGTCAGCGAACTGCGGCACCAGTGTCTCGGCGACCTGACGGAGCGTCACATCGAGCTCGAGTGAGCTGGAGAGCCGCCCGCCGATCCGCTCAAGCAGGCCGATCCGGTCGCTGGCCCGCTGGCCGCCGCGCCTGGTCGCCTCCCTCGCCATGATCACGATGCCAGTGATCTCGGCCCCGCCGTCGCGCAGCGGCGCGGCCTGCGCGCGAACGAACACCCGGCTGCCGTCCACCCGCTGGCTAGCGAAGGTGCCCTCCCATGGCCAGCCGCGCAGCACGTTCTCGGCCATGTGCTGCACGGTCGCCGCGTCCGACTGCTCGATTCCGAGCGACAGCAGCGGCCGCCCGGCCAGGTGCTCGGCGTCGTCGGGGAAGCCGAACAGCGAGACAGCGAACCGGTTGGCGTACAGCAGCCCGCAGTCCCGGTCGGTCACGATTACGCCAGCGGAGACGTGGTCGAGGACGTCGCCAGCGCTCAGCGGCGGTCGTTTCGGTCCCGGCGCCGTCATTGCTGGCTCACCCGGCCGTGGTCACACCGGGGTGACGAAGACGTGCGCCGCAACCTCGACCGGCAACTCCGCCGCGTCATCGCCGACCCCGTCCCCACCTGTCACCCGCACACCGCTGTCGCTGGCCGCAATCGTTACCTCGCGTCCGGGTTGTATCCCAATGGTCTTGAGTCTAAGCATGAGCGCCGCATCGCTTTGGACCTGCTCGCTGATGCGCCTCACGACGACATGATCGGCACCGAGTCTCGCGAAGTTCGTCATGGCGATATCGGCCTCGGCGCTCGCCACGTCGGCGCGCTTGGTCGCGTCATCGGGAACGCCGAGTTCAGTGAGGCCGGGAATGACATTTCCATGCGGGCACCGAACCGGATAATCAAGCAGCTCGACCAGGCGGCGCTCCACATTATCGGAAATGACGTGCTCCCATCGGCACGCTTCAATGTGGACCTCTTCCCAGGGCAGCCCGATGACGCTGACCAGCAGACATTCGGCCAGTCTGTGCTTGCGCATCACCCGCATGGCCTGCTGACGGCCGGTCTCGGTCAGCGTCAGCATGCGGCCGCGCTCGACTCGCACGAGCCCATCGCGCTCCATCCTCGCGACAGTCTGGCTGACGGTCGGCCCGCTCTGCGAAAGCCGCTCGGCGATGCGAGCGCGCAGCGGGACGATCCCTTCTTCCTCCAGCTCGAAGACCGTGCGAAGGTACATCTCGGTCGTATCGATGAGGCCGTGCGCCGTCACAAGCAATTACCTCCAGAATCGATGCTATGCCGCGGCGAGGGCAGCGTGTAACTGCCACAACACGCTCAGGTCGGCCAGGCCAGCAAACGGCCGGCCGGGCCGATCTCCCCCGCGCCGCCCGCTGGGCCGCCGAAACAGTGCTAGCCGAGCTGACGACGGCTACCGGGTTCCGGCTGACTGACGAAGGCCGCTGCCGTGGCGGCCAGATCGGTGCCTGCTACGTGCGCTGGCCGGACGGCCACCGGTCGGTGCTCACCTGTGCACCGCCGGACCAGGTGGCCTGCGCCCACCGGAGCGCGGAGCTGGTCGCGATCGCCCGGGCCGCCGGCGTGCCCGCCGCGCGCTACGAGCTGGTAGCCAGGCCGCCCAGCGTCACGGCCGTCGTGCAGGAGCTGCTTCCGGGCACGCCGCCGGCCGCGGTCACCCGGCGGACGGTGGAGTCGATGATTCGGCTGAACGGCCGCCTGCGCGGCCTGCTGGCCGACCGGGCAGGCGTGCCCCCGGCGGAGCTCTACCTGCGGGCCGACGGGCCCGGGTTCTGCCTGCACGGTCCGATGGCCCGCTACGACCGGCGCACCGCGCGCCTGCTCGCCGCGATCGAGCAGGCCGGAGCCAAGCTGCCGGAGCACCTGGCCGGGGACGACCTCGTGCACTTCGACTTCCATCTCGAGAACGTGCTCGTCGACGGGGCGGGAGCGGTCACGGGCGTGGTCGACTGGGACGCGGCGGCCCGCGCCGACGGCACGCTCGACCTGATGACGCTGCGGTTCGACCTGGCCCGGCGAGCGCCCCAGCTCGGCCGCCGGGTGGGCGGCCTGCTGCGCCAGTCGGCGTCCGAGCCCGTCCGGCTCGCGTGCTGGGCGCACATGAGCCTCCGGCTGGTCGACTGGGCAATCCGCGAGCTGACGCCGATGAGGTCAGCGGCTGGCTCAGCGTCGCGGCGCAGGTGCGGCGTGAGATCGACTCCGTTTCCTATCGGGGATAGGTCAGGGAGCGAGCCTGCAGACGTCCCAGCCGGCTTCCTGCCGGATGTAGCGGAACCGGTCGTGCAGGCGGCTGGGCCGACCCTGCCAGAACTCCATCCGCTCGGGCCGCAGCCGGTAGCCGCCCCAGAACTCCGGCATGGGCACCTGCGTCCCTTCCGGCCAGCGCCGCTCCAGCTCGGCGTACCTGTCTTCGAGCTCGGCGCGGGAGGTCAGCACCGTCGACTGCCTGCTGGCCCACGCGCCGAGCTGGGAGCCCCGCGGACGGCCGTGGAAATACGGCTCGCTCTCCGCGGTCGACAGCGGCGTCACCGGGCCCTCGATGATCACCTGCCGGTGCAGCGCGTACCAGGGGAAGGCAAGGCACGCCTGCGGAACGTCGGCCAGGTCACGCGCCTTGCGGGAGGCCCGATTGGTGTAGAACGTGAAGCCATCAGGCCCGGAGTCCTTGAGGAGCACCATCCGGGCCCTGGGCCGCTGGTCGGCCGACACGGTGGCCAGCACCATCGCCGTCGGCTCCGGCAGCCCGGCCCGCAGCACGTCGCCCATCCACTGGTCGAACAGGTCCATCGGCCCGGCCGGCAGCGCGTGCTCGTCCAGCGTCCCTGGCAGGCCGGGCGCGCCAGCCGGCAGCGTAGCCCGCGGCCCGTCGGCCGCCGTCGATTGCGATGGCTCCACGGGTAGTGATCCTCTCGCATCGGCCGGGCAGCCGCCACGTGCCCGGCCGGAGCGGCAGCCCGTGCCACCGGCGGGCCGCGTTACCGATGCGCGGGGGCAGCGAGGTTGAATAGGGCGCAGGGACTCCACGGCCCCGCCGGCCCGTGCCGCCCGACACGCGGCCTGACCCTCCCGCCAGCGGCCGGCCTGTCCCCGACGAGGAGACGGAGGATTACGAATGTCCGACTTTGTACCTGGACTGGAGGGCATCGTCGCATTCGAGACGGAGATCGCCGAGCCCGATAAGGAAGGCGGCTCACTCCGCTACCGCGGCGTCGACATCGAGGAGCTTGTCGGCCACGTCTCCTACGGGCACGTCTGGGGGCTGCTGGTCGACAACAAGTTCGCGCCCGGGCTGCCGCCCGCCGAGCCCTACCCGATCCCCCTGCACTCCGGGGACATCCGAGTCGACGTACAGAGCGCACTGGCCATGCTCGCGCCCGCGTGGGGCATGCACCAGCTGCTCGACATCAGTGACGAGCAGGCCCGCGACGATCTGGCCAGGGCATCGGTGATGGCGCTGTCGTTCGTGGCCCAGGCTGCCCGGGGCCTGGGCCTGCCGATGATCCCACAGAACCGGGTAGACGAGGCCAAGACCATTACCGAGCGGTTCATGATCCGCTGGCGCGGCGAGCCCGACCCCCGGCACGTCAGGGCGATCGACGCCTACTGGGTGTCGGCGGCCGAGCACGGCATGAACGCGTCGACGTTCACCGCCAGGGTGATCGCCTCGACCGGCGCAGACGTGGCCGCGGCGCTGTCCGGCGCGGTAGGCGCCATGTCCGGGCCGCTGCACGGCGGCGCCCCGGCCAGGGTGCTCGGCATGATCGAGGAGGTCGAGAAGACCGACGACGCCACGGCCTACGTCAAGCAGGCGCTGGACCGCGGCGACCGGTTGATGGGATTCGGGCACCGGGTGTACCGGGCCGAGGACCCGCGTGCCCGGGTGCTGCGGCGGACCGCCAGGGAGCTCGGCGCGCCGCGCTACGAAGTCGCCGAGGCGCTGGAGAAGGCGGCGCTGGAGGAATTGCACGCCCGCCGCCCGGACCGGGTACTGGCCACCAACGTCGAGTTCTGGGCCGCGATCATCCTGGACTTCGCGGCGGTACCCGCGCACATGTTCACGTCGATGTTCACCTGCGCGCGCACCGCGGGATGGGCCGCGCACATCCTCGAGCAGAAGCGGACCGGCAGGCTGGTCCGGCCGAGTGCCGACTATGTCGGGCCGAAGGCCCGCTCCGTCCGCGACGTTCCCAGCGCTGAAGAGGTGTTTGATCAGGATGCCTGACCCGACCGCGATCGTCATCCCGGCCGACTTGCTGCCGTCCGACGGGCGGTTTGGCAGCGGTCCGACGAAGATCCGGGATGCCCAGCTGGCGGCGCTCACGGCGGCCGGGCGGGATTTGCTCGGCACCTCGCACCGACAGGCACCGGTGCGAGGGCTGGTGCAGCGCATCAGGGACGGGCTGGCCGCCCTGTTCGGGCTGCCCGAGGACTACCTGGTCGTGCTCGGTAACGGCGGCACCACGTGCTTCTGGGAGATCGCGGCGTTCGGGCTGATCACCAACCGATCGCAGCACCTGAGCTTCGGCGAGTTCTCGGCCAAGTTCGCGACGGTGACGCGCGCCGCACCGTGGCTGGCCGATCCGTCGGTGATCAAGTCAGAGCCGGGAACGCACCCGTCCGCCGTCGCGGAAGCCGGCATCGACTCCTACGCCTTCACGCACAACGAGACGTCGACGGGCGTGGCGATGCCCATCAGGCGGGTCGCTGGCGCCGACGACGGCGCGCTGGTGCTCGTCGACGCCACCAGCGCCGCCGGCGGGATCGCCGTTGAACCGGCTGAATTCGACGCCTACTACTTCGCGCCGCAGAAGTGCTTCGGATCCGATGGCGGCCTGTGGCTGGCGCTGTTGTCCCCGGCCGCCGTGGATTGCGCCGGGCGGATCGCCACCAGCGGCCGGTACATCCCGGAGTTCCTGTCTTTGCAGACCGCCATCGACAACGCCCGGCTGCAGCAGACCTACAACACGCCAGCGGTAGCTACCCTGATCCTGCTGGCGGAGCAGATCGACTGGATGCTCGGCCAGGGCGGAATGAGCTGGACCACCGAGCGGACCGCGACATCCGCCGAAATCTTGTACACCTGGGCGGAGAAGTCGACGCATGCGTCTCCATTTGTGGCCGACCCGTCGCAGCGCTCGCAGGTGGTCGTCACCATCGACTTCGCTGACTCGGTGCAGGCGACGGCGATCTCGGCTGCGCTGCGCGCCAACGGCATCGTAGACACCGACTCCTATCGCAAGCTCGGCCGCAACCAACTGCGGATCGGCACTTTCCCCGCGGTAGAGCCCGCTGATGTCGAGGCCCTGGCCGGTTGCATTGATTACGTGCTGGAACGGCTGTAGCCGGGCTGCCCCTGCAGCGGCCAGTCCGCCAGGTCCTCATACTGCGGCGGACCGGCTGACAGGTGGCTGCGGATCAGGTGGATGGACTGCGCCGTCCACGCGGTGCCGGTGAACTCTGCCAGCGCGGCGGTGATCGCGGAAAGGTCCGCCGCGGCGCGGCACCGGGCCAGGGTGAGGTGGGGACGGTACTTCCTGCGCTGATCCGCGGGCGGCGCGCCAGCGCGCCGGGCACCAGCCGCAACCGAGGCGGCGAGGCTGCCGAGGGCCATGTCGTCGCTCGCGAAGCCCGCCCACAGCACCTGCGCCTTGAGCTCGGAGGGAAAGGCGCCGCCGCCGGTAATGGCCAGCCGCTGCGGCGGATGCCGGTGCGCTGCGCGCTCCAGCCGGGCAGCCAGGTCGGGCAGGACCTGCTCAGCTACCTCGCCGAGGAACGCGAGGGTGAGGTGCCAGGACATTCTCCCGGTCCAGCGCAGCTCTGGCCTCGCCGCGCGCAGGGGCGCGACCGCGTCGTCGAGTTCGGCCAGGGCGGCGTCCGGCGGCACCATGGCGACGAACAGCCTCATGCGCCATTGGTATCAGCAGGTTCGGCCCGCCATCTTGCGGCGGGCGGTCCCCGGGTGTCCAGGCACCGATCCCTAGGCGGCGCTCCGGACGAGCTCGGCGGGCCGCAGATAGGCGCGGAGCGGGTGACCGCGTCGCCGCGCGAGCAGCGCGGCGACGACCACGGCAGCCAGCGCAGAGATCACGCCACCGACAATCATGCTCATCCGCGCCCCGTAGGCCGCCGCAATCCAGCCCGCAAGCGGCGCGCCGAGCGGCGCGCCGCCAAGGAGCACGAGCAAGTACAGGCCCATCACCCGGCCTCGCATGTCGGGCGCCGTGCGCAGCTGAGTGCTGGAGTTTGCGGCCGTGGTGAGGGTGAGCACCGCTAGGCCGGTGGGCACGAGCGCGGCGAGGAACATCAGGTAGTCCGGCGCGAGGCCGGCGAGGATCTCGAAGACGCCGAACGCCAGCGATGTTGCCACCAGCAGCCGCATGGTCGGCCGGCCGCGGCGCGCGGCCAGCAGCGCACCGCCGAGCGCGCCCGCCGCGAACACCGCCGACGCGAGCCCGAAGGCGCTGGCGCCGGTGTGGAACACGGTCCTCGACATCAGTGCGTTCGTGACCTGGAAGTTCATCCCGAAAGTCGACACGAAGAAGATCAGGATCAGCGGCATCCACAGCGAGGGTCGGGCTCGAACGTACGACAACGCCTCCCGGAGCTGGCCGGGACCGCGCTGCGCTCGGCGCGCGGGATGCAGTTCGGCCGGGCGCATCAGCGTGAGCCCGATCAGCACCGCGCCGTACGACGCGGCGTTGACCAGAAAGGCGGCCGGTGTGCCGAGGACACCGATCACCACGCCAGCCACAGCCGGGCCGGCGATCCTCGCCAGGTTGAACACGGCGCTGTTCAGGGCGATGGCGTTGGCCATGCCGTCCTTGCCGACCATCTCGACCGCAAAAGCCTGCCGGGTCGGGTTGTCGACGACCGTCACCATGCCCAGGGCGAAGGCCAGTACGTAGACATGCCAGATCCGCACTGACCCGGTGAGCGCCAGCAGGCCGAGGATGAGCGCGAGCGCACCCATTACTGACTGCGTGGCCATGAGAATCCGCCGCTTGGGGTAGCGATCGGCGATGACGCCGCCCCAGAGGGAGAACAACAGCATCGGCAGGAACTGCAAACCGGTAGTGATCCCGAGCGCCGTACCACTGTTGTGGGTCAGCTCAAGCACCAGCCAGTCCTGCGCGACGCGCTGCATCCAGCTGCCCGTATTGGAGACGACCTGCCCGGCCGCGAACAGCCGGTAGTTCCTGTTCCCCAGCGAGCCGAAGGTCCGGCTGCCCCGGTGCGGCGGCCGGCTCAGGACTGGCTGAGCTTCTCCAGTATCGGTGCGGCTGCCCGCAGGGTCGCCCGCTCCGCTGGCGTCAGTTCGTGCAGTCGCTTGGCTAGCCATGCCTCCCGCAGCCGCCGCGACTGCAGGACGACGGACCGCCCACCTTCGGTAACGGTCAGCACGACCTGCCGCCGGTCCGTGGCGTGCGGAGCGCGCATCACCAGGCCGCGTTCCGCCAGGACCGCGATCACCCTGGTCATGGAGGGCGGCTGCACCTTCTCGTGGTCGGCCAGCTCGCCCGGGGTCATCTGCCCGTCCCGCTCGAGTGCCGCCAGCGCGGCCAGCTGCGTGTCGGACAGGCCCGGCTCCAAGCCCTTCGTGTATCGCTCGACCCGGAGCCTGCGCGCGAGCCGACTCACTGAGATCCGCAACGCGGTGGCGAGGCCCGCGTCGGACCTGGTCTGCTGTGGCGTCGTCATCTTCATTAACCTGACTCATTACTTTTGCTAACTAAAAGGGCCGTACTGCTATTCCGCCACAGGTAGATGGCGGGTGAGATGATGCCGACGGGTTTGCCA
>JBOHCP010000005.1:0-24896 GCA_050698875.1 Streptosporangiaceae bacterium
GCGCCGGGCTGACCACAAGAACGGAGACCACCATGCTCAGTCATGACCCAAGGCGGTCCCTTCCTCGTGGCAACGCCCTGGTCCCATCATGGTGGCAAGCGACAATCTGCGCATAAGCCAGATCAACGGCTGTGCCGCATGTATTCACCTGCACTCGCGTGATCTGGGGAAGGCGGGTGAGACGGACGAACGGCTGCTCATGGTGGCCGCATGAAGGGAAGCACCCTGCTTCAGCGACGCCGAGCGCGCGGCCCTGGCGCTGGCTGTGACCGTTACCCGCCTCAGCGACCAAGCGGACCCGGTGCCGGACGAGGTCTGGGAGGAGGCCGCACGGCGCTACAACGAGCAGGAACTCGGTGCACTGGTCCTTGCGATTGGCCTGGTCAATCTCTGGAACCGCATCAACGTCTCCACCAAGCAGGTACCCGGCGCGGACCGTATCTTAGCGACGCCCGCCGGCAGTCCAGGCGCCAAGGGCATTTTCAGGACCCAGCAACGCAACCGCCGCACTCGATCTGCGGCATCACCGGACCAACTCAGGAGTGGTCAGTCCTCGACCACGCTGACCGACACCGTCACTGTTGTCGCTGATGCGACTGTGTAGTAGATGGGGCACACGCGAGTGAACTCACCTACGAGGATCTTCGTCTCGTTTTCGGAAATCCCGCCGAAGGTGAAGTCCATCCGAACCGAGGAGTAGGCAGGCGGGGTAGCCTCGACGTCTCGTTCAGACTCCACTTCCACGAGAGCCGAGGTGGGTACGATCGACAATTCCTCGCCTTTCGCGTGCACGATCGCTTGCGCACAGGTCGCGAGCGCGCCCACGAGTAGTTCCTGAGCGACGAAGCTTTCGCCAGCTCCGCCGGATGCCGGTGATGCATCGACGACCATGTGCTTGCCGTCTGCAGACAGAATGTAGCGGCAGGAATGCCGATGGTTCGGCTCTGGACGAGCACCGATGCTGGCATGTTTGTCTCCTCGACATGTGATCAGCCCTCGCGACGACGGTGCGGGTGATCCACGCCTAGCGATCGAGGACTGCCAATGTCAAGCCAGTCGGGCGCGGGCGCGGGCGCGGGCGCGCAGCGCGGTGCACACGCGCTCGCCGTTGTGGCGGCACATGTAGTCCGAGCCTCCCCGGTCGCCATGGTGGTGTCACACTGGATGGGCCGGTTGCAATGCGATCGCCCCGATCGCGCCGCCTCATCGATGGGCAGGTGAACCGCGATGCTTCGCCGGATACTGAGAGTCCCGGGGCTTCCCTTTGGCGGAGGCCTCAACGTAGTGCTTGTCGCTGGCGCGGCGTACTTCGCGTGGGAACACGAGCAGGGACGGCACGGGCGGCCGCACGTGCTGTGCCCGGTGTGCTTGCTGAACAAGATTGCCCCGGCCCCCGAGTCGCCCAGTGGCTCCAGCCCGGCCGAGCCGACGGAACAGGCCTGACCAGAACGCCAGCAGGGGTCGGGTGGAGCATAAGGCCGCGCGGATGCACCCGCTCGCCGGCTGAGACGGCAGGCAGCCCGCAGTCGGGCAGGCCGGGCCCCTGCTCCGGCCTGGCCCGGCTGCGGTGACCTGTTACTGCTGAGGCTGCTCGCCGTCGCCGTTGAACGCGATGGCAGACACAACCCCGGTGGTCTTCGGCTGCTCGGTCAGCACGTCCTGCACGCTGCCGGTGGCCGGGCTGAACCAGGCGAGCGAGCTGCCCGGCAGGCACTCAGAGAACTCCTGGACGAGCATGCTGCCGCCTGTGGTTGCGATGACCACGCTGCCCGCGGAGCTGCCAGGGACCGTCACGGCCTGAACAGCGCCGCTGGTCGGCTGCCTGGCGATGAACGGCGGGCCGCAGCCGGCCTCCGCCTGCACGTACAGCCCGGTAGGTAGCTGCCAAGCGTCCACATCACCAAAATCAGGCCCGTCGCCCGTCCGAGCCGGGGTCAGCGCCGAGGGCGCGGCCCCGCTCACGGGGACGAGCCACAGGCGAGGCCCGAGCGCCTGACTTGGCGTACATGCCGCGAGCACGTCCGCGGCGTTCCACCAGCGCACTGGCATGCAGCCGCCCATCGTGGGGTCGGTGCCGGGGACAGGCAGGAACCTGACCATGCCGCCGTTGTTGCTGACGAGCTCGACGCCAGTTCCGCCGCTCACCACCTCGGTCAGCCCGTCTAGTGAACTGACCGCCGTCTGGACCTCGCCGTCGCCCTGGCTGAGGCTCGCCTGGAAGACCCCGGTCAGGCTGTACCGGGCGACGCCGTTCTGCGATACCAGGACGTTCCCGCCGCCGGGGCGGGTGTAGCCGATCACCTCGCTGACGGCCGACGGCAGCGTGAACGTGGTGATCTGCCCAGTGGCGAGGGTGAGCTGATGCAGCGTGGGCTGGCTGGTGCCCACCTCTTCCAGCAGCACGCGCGTCTTGTCGCCAGACCAGTCGATCAGCTGCCAGGGCCGCGCGGTGGCCGGCCAGCTGTAGACGTCATACATGCCACCCTCAGGATCAAGCATGGAGAGCGTGACCGGCCCGGCTACCTGGTTGCTGCCGGTCGTGAACTCCGCGAGCGCCCAGCCGGGTCCGATCTCTCCCCACGGCACCTGAGCGAGCGTGCCCACCTTGCCCGCACCCAGCGGGGGCTGACTCGGCTGCGTGGGCTGGCTCGGCTGCGCCGGCTGACTCGAGGCAGTCTGCGGCGGGGTCGCTCCGGCCCGGACGTCGGTCACGGTCTTGGGCGTCCGGTCGCCGGGACCCGCCGCGGTCCGGGCGCCGCACCCGGCAAGCGCCATGCTGACAGCGAGCGCCGATACGGCTAGCACAGCTGTAGCCGCGCCGCGTTGCCTGCCGCGCGGACCTGCCGAGCGTATCGATCTCATCTGTGGTCCCATCCGTGAGCCGATCAGGGCATGCCTGATGGTGCGGCCCCGGTCCGGGCGCACTCAAGGGAAGCCCTCCCCACCCGGGGAGGGCTCCCCATCAGGAGAGTCGAAGCGGACGCGACGCGTCATACTGTCCGTGAAACGCCTGCTAAGGGAGGGTTCGCATGCTGCTGATCGTGATGTACGAGACCGGCACGTGGCGGGCGAAGCCCGCGCAGCGGATCACCTTCGGCCGCGCCTCCACGTGTGACGTCGTGCTGCCGAACGGGGATCGGGGCGTGTCCCGAAACGCCGGCAGCCTGGACTGGCGGCACGGCGCCTGGTGGCTGACGAACTGCAGCGCGGCGTCGATGCTCTACCTGTCCGGCGACCGCGGGTTCCGCGCCGACATCCCGCCCGGCATGGGGCTGCCGCTGCAGCAGTGGCACGCGAAGGTCCGGCTCGACGGCGTTCTCGACAGCTACACGTTGCGCATGCGGCTGCCCGATCTGGACGAGGCCGACGGCGAGGAGGGCGAGTTGGGTGAGTTCGGCCCTGCAGTGGTGCCGGAGCGCACGCTCACCAGCACGAAGCTGCGCGCCCCGCTCAACGACGCGGACAGGCGGGTCTTGGCCGCCCGCTTCGAGGACTACCTGACCTGGAAGCACTCGGGAGCCGCGGCACCGCGGAGCGCCAGGGAGGCGGCCGCCCGCATCGGCTGGGAGCCGCACGCCGTATCGAAGCGATGCGAAAACATCCGCAACCGGTATGTCCGCATCGGCGTACCCGGCCTGCGCGGTCCGCGCGCGCTCGAGGAACTCGCCGCGCTACTGATCTCCACCGGCGAGCTGACTACTGACGACCTGCGCCGGCTGCCGCCCGCGCCGACGGCGCCCACACCGGTGCGCCCTTGACGCGGCGATGCCCTTGGCGATGGCGGCCCGGAGCCCTGCAGCCCGAGCGCCTGCCGCACCCGCTCGGTCAGCTCGTCCGCGGTCTTCGTCGTGTCGACCGTGATGGCGCGCAGGTGCCGCTGCTGTGGCTGCCGAGGAAGTGGCCGTGGCAGTCCCACATGCCGGGCATGACTGCGGCCGCGCGATGCGTCGCCGCGCCGGGCGTGTCCGGTGCGCCGCTGACCGGGCCGGCGTAGCTGATGTGTGCCCCGTCGAGCACCACAACGCCATCCCGGACGGGTGTACCCCGGCCAGGGATCAGCACATCGGCCTGGATCCGCTCCACGAGCACCTCCCGGCGGGCTCAGCCCACCAGTGTTTTGACCGCGGATGCCAGATCGGTAAGCGCCGCCTTGGCGTCCGCGAAGTACATGCTGGTCTTCGGGTCGACGTACAGCTCGTTGTCGATGCCCGCGTACCCGTGACCCATCGACCGCTTGATCACGATGATGCTCTTGGCCTGGTCCACGTCAAGGATGGGCATCCCGGAGATGGCGGTGCCGGGCCGCCGGGCCGCCGGGTTCGTCACGTCGTTCGCGCCGATGACGAGCGCGACGTCGGTCCGCGCGAACTCGGGGTTGATGTCGTCCATCTCCTTCAGCTGCGGGTACGGCACGTTCGCCTCGGCGAGCAGCACGTTCATGTGACCGGGCATCCGGCCTGCCACCGGGTGGATCGCGTAGCTCACGTCGACGCCCCGTGACTCCAGCTGCTCGGCCAGCGCCGCCACCTCGTGCTGCGCCTGCGCCGCCGCGAGGCCGTAGCCGGGCACGATGATGACCTTGGACGCATAGGCGAGCTGGATGGCCGCGTCGTCCGCCGAGATGGACTTGACGTCGCCGCCGGGCGCGCCCGCGAGCGCAGCCGCAGCGTCGCCGGTGCCGAAGCCGCCGAGCATGATATTGCGGATCGACCGGTTCATCGCGTCAGCCATCAGCTTGGTCAGGATGCCACCGGACGCACCCACGAGCGCACCGGCGATGATCATCGCCCAGTTGCCGATGACGAAGCCCGCCATCGCGACCGCCGTGCCGGTGAACGCGTTCAGCAGCGAGATCACCACCGGCATGTCCGCGCCGCCGATCGGCATCACCATCGAGACGCCGAACACGAGCGCCGCGACGATCACGACGGCCAGCAGACCGGTGCTGGGGGAGGCGATGAGGTAGCCGCCGAGCCCGACGGCGATGACGGCCAGCAGCAGGTTCACCAGCCTGGCGCCAGGGAAGGTGACCGGTGCGGAGGTGATCACGCCTTGCAGCTTGCCCGCCGCGATGATCGACCCCGAGAAGGTAACGCCGCCGATGATGACGTCCAGCAAGGTCGTGACCGACGTGGTCGACGACACCCCGGCGCCCGCCGTCATGTAGTCGTGGATGCCGACCAGCGCGGCGGCCCCGCCACCGACCGCGTTGAACATGCTGACCAGCTGCGGCATCGCCGTCATCTGCACGTTCCTGGCCGAGTAGAGCCCGAGCACGCTGCCGACCAGCGCACCCGCGAACAGGACGATCCAGCCCGTCGTGGTGATCAGGCCGTCGTGCACGATGATCGCGAGCGTCGCGGCGATCGCGACGACCATGCCGACCGTCGACGCCTGGTTACCGCGCCGGGCCGTCGCGGGCGTGTTCATCAGGTGCAGCCCGAGCACGAAGCACGACGCGGCCAGGACGTAGATGATCTGGATGGTCCAGGCGAAATCGCTCATGCCGCCCGGCCCGAGTCGCGATGCCCGTCGGGGCCCGAGCCGTTCGCTGATACGTTGGCGGGCGCGATCGGTCGCCGGCGGAACATCTTGAGCATGCGACCGGTCACCACGTAGCCGCCCACGACGTTCGCCGCGGCGAACGCCGCGGCGAGGAACGCGATGATGTAGCCGACCGCGTTCTGCGCGGTGACCGCGATGAGCATGGCCCCGGCAAGCACGATGCCGTGGATGGAGTTGGCCGCCGACATCAGCGGCGTGTGCAGCGTCGAAGGCACCTTGCTGATGACCTCGAAGCCCACCCACAGGCTGAGCACGAAGATGGCGACGTCAACGAGCAGTGCCGGATACATCAGGCGATCTCCTCCGGTTGACTTGCGAGGGCCGGGTGCACGATCGCACCGTCCCGGATGATGAGCACCCCGGCCGTGAGCTCGTCGTCGCGGAGCGCCAGCGCGCCATCCGACACCAGGTACTGCAGCAGCGCGGTCATGTTCCGCGCGTACATGCTGGACGCCGCGCTCGGCATCCTCGATGGCAGGCCAGCGGCGCCGACTATCGTCACCCCGTTCTCGGTGACGACGGTGCTGCCCGGCTCGGAGCCTGCCACGTTGCCGCCGAGCGGGCTCGCGCCCATGTCGACGATGACAGACCCCGCCGCCATCGCCTTGAGTGCATCCTCGGTGACCAGCAGCGGCGGGCGACGGCCCGGCACCCGCGCCGTCGTGATCACGACGTCGTGCCGCGCAATGTGCCCGGCGAGTTCTTGCTGCTGGGCCAGCCGCTCGTCCTCGGTCAGCTCCCGGGCGTAGCCGCCCGCGCCGGACGCTGGCCCGACGGAGCCGAGTTCGATGAACGTCGCGCCCACCGACTCGGCTTCGGTGCGTGTCTCCGGCCGGACATCGTAAGCGCTCACGACCGCGCCGAGCCGCCGCGCGGTCCCGATGGCCTGTAGCCCGGCCACGCCCGTGCCGAGCACGAGAACCCTGGCCGGCCTGGCCGTGCCCGCGGCAGTGATAAGCAGCGGGAAGAACCTGCCGTATTCGGTCGCGGCGATCAGCGCCGCCTGATAGCCGGCGATGTTCGCCTGCGAGGAGAGCGCGTCCATCGGCTGCGCCCTTGGCAGCGTGCGCGGCAGCATGTCCAGGCTGATCGCGGTCACCCCCGCCGCGGCGAGCGCGCTGACGAGCGCCTGGTCGGTCAGCGGAGACAGCATGCCGATCAGCACCTGGCCGGGCCGAAGGACAGCCAGGGTCGCCGCGTCCGGCTTGCCGACCATCAGCACGGCATCAGCCGTCAGCGCCTCGGCGCGGTCGACGACGCTGGCGCCCGCCTCGGCGTAGCTGTCATCGGTGAACCAGGCCGTGTCGCCCGCGCCAGACTCGACCAGCACCTCTAGGCCGAAGGCGCGGAGTTTAACGGCCGCCTCGGGGACCAGAGCTACCCGTCTCTCGCCGGGCGCGGTCTCGTTGACCACGGATACCTTCATGGACAGACCTCGCTCGGGGTCGCCAGGGGGCTTAGCAGCCTACCGTCAGGCCGCACGTCCAGTATGGCCTGGGGCGTTAACTGACACCGACGCGGTAGCCGCCTGCACGCAGTGGGTATGGTGCCGGGAGATTTCGCAGCTGTGAGCAGAGGAACGTGGATGGCCGACTTCGTGCCGTCGCCAGCCGACGGGACGCTGGCGGCAAGGCTGGCCGACGCGCGCAGGCGCATGGCCACGCTCGACCTGCCGCGGCCGCTGGCGGCGCGACTGCACCGGCAGTTCATCGCCATCTGCGACGCAATCAAGGCGCCGGGCGCGGACGAGGCAAGCGGCGAGCGTCGGCTGGCCGCGTTCCTGACCGCGCTCGAGCAGGCGGCGGCCAGAATCTCCGCGCCTTCCTAGCTGCTCGGGGTACTACCGGGGGGACCAGAAGATGAACAAGCGTGACCTAATCGACGCGGTATCCGGCCGGATGGGCGACAAGAAGACGGCGACGGAGGCGGTCAACGCCGTGCTGCAGACCATCCAGGAGACGGTGGCGCGCGGGGACAAGGTGTCGATCTCCGGGTTCGGAGTGTTCGAGAAGCAAGTCAGGGCCGCGCGGACCGCCCGCAACCCGGCCACCGGGGCGGCCGTCAAGGTGCCGAGGACCTCGGTACCCAAGTTCCGGGCCGGGGCGGACTTCAAGGCGATGGTCAACGCCAAGCGGGCCGCCAGGTCCGCAGCCAGATCTACTGCCAGGTCCAGCGGTCGGTAGCCGGCCGCTGACTCGGTCTGGTTTCAGTCGGGCGGTGCTGGCGGTGGTGGTGGCGCCGGCCGCCGGGCCGAGGCCGCGGCGCCGCCGGACGTGCAGCGCTAGCGCAGACCTGGCCGCTTCTTCAGGGCGGTCTCCAGCAGCCTGTCGATGAGCTGCGGGAACGGCATCCCGCTCGCCTCCCACATCTTCTGGAAGTAGGACGCGGAGGACAGGCCAGGCATGGTGTTGATCTCGTTCACCAGGATGTCGCCGCCTCTGGTGTAGAAGAAGTCAACTCTCGCCAGCCCCTCGCACGACACCGCGTCGAACGCGGCCGCGGCCAGCCGGCGGATCTCCGCGATCGCGCTAGCCGGGATCGGGGCCGGGATCGCCATGCCGCTCGCCGC
Organism: Streptosporangiaceae bacterium; assembly: GCA_050698875.1. Classification (GTDB taxonomy): domain Bacteria; phylum Actinomycetota; class Actinomycetes; order Streptosporangiales; family Streptosporangiaceae; genus JAJYUU01. Next base: position 8,135 of record JBOHCP010000005.1, read on the forward strand.
GTCCAGGTACTTGGCCTCGAAGTCCCAGAACTCCTCGCCGCCCTCGATGAGCAGCTGACCAGGAACACTGGTATCCGGCGGCGCCCCGTCCAGGCCCTCGAGCACCGAGACCTCCACCTCGACCCCGTCGACGGCGGCTTCTACCAGCACCTTCGGGTCGTACTGCCGGGCCGTCGCGATCGCCTCGCGCAGCTCGCCCATGGTGTGAGCCTTCGAGGTGCCGATGCTGGAGCCGCCCCTGGCCGGCTTGACGAACAGCGGCCAGCCAAGCTCCTCGATGTCGTCGAGCACCCGCTTGGCCTCTACCGACAGGGTCTCGCCCGCAACATCAGGCCAGTCCCGCTCCCTGACCACGACGAACGGCCCGACCGGCAGACCCGTCGCCCTGAAGATCAGGTTCATGTACTCCTTGTCCATGCTCACCGCGCTGGCCAGCACGCCCGCGCCCACGTACCGCACGCCCGCCAGCTCCAGCAGGCCCTGGATAGTCCCGTCCTCGCCATAGGGGCCGTGCAGCACTGGCAGCACCACGTCGACGTCGCCGAACAGATGGGGGATCTGAGCCGGCGCGGTCGCGACGACATCACCGCCGGACCACGGGACCACGGCCGATCCTGGCTCGGCGACCGCCGCGACGGTGGGCAGCTGGCCGCCGGTGACGGCGAGCCGCGCCGGGTCGTCGGCCACCAGCACCCAGTTTCCCTCGGTGGTGATGCCGACCGGGATCACTTCATACCGCGAGCGGTCGATTCCGGCCAGCATGTTGCCGCCGCCCATGCACGACACCTGGTGCTCCGGCCCCCGGCCGCCGAAGACGACAGCGACCCTGATCTTGCGCTGCTCGGTCACGAATCCTCCAGTGTCGATTGGTGCCCGCGCGTCAGACGCCGTAACGCTCGGGCTTGGCCGATCTGCTGGCCAGCAGCAGCGCGGCCGCGCCGATCTCCAGCCCGTCGTGCATGACGCCGGCAATCACCTCGCTGATCGGCATCTCCACACCGTGGGCGCGGGCGAGCTGGCGCACAGAATCCGCCGACTTGACGCCCTCCACGGTCTGGGTGGTGCTGGCCAGCACGTCCGCGAGCGGTACGCCCTGGCCGAGCCTCTCGCCGAACGACCGGTTCCTGGCCAGCGGCGAGCTGCAGCTCGCCACCAGGTCACCGAGGCCGGCCAGCCCGGCGAAGGTGTGCTGATCGGCGCCGAGGGCGGCGCCGAGCCTGGCGATCTCGGCCAGCCCGCGGGTGATGAGCGTGGCCCTGGTGTTGTCGCCGAGGCCCATGCCGACGGCGATGCCCACAGCGAGGGCGATGACGTTTTTCACCGCCCCGCCGAGCTCACAGCCGACGACATCCGGGTTGGTGTACGGGCGGAAGTAGCCCGTGTGACAGGCCTTCTGCAGATGGCTGGCGACGACCTCGTCGGCGCACGCCACGACCGTGCCGCAGTACTGCCTGGCGGCGATTTCCGGGGCCAGGTTCGGCCCCGAGACGACCGCGATCCGATCCGGGCCGGTCCCGGTGGTCTCGGCGATCACCTGGCTCATCCGGTCCCCGGTGCCGACTTCGATGCCCTTGATCAGGCTGACGAGCACCGCTTCGGCCGGCAGTACGGCGCGCCACTGCTGGAGGTTGTGCCGCAGCGACTGGGCCGGCACGGCCAGTACGACCATCTCGGCGCCGGCCAGCGCCTCGGCCACGTCGGCCGTGGCTCGCAGGCTGGCGGGCAGCGTCACGTCAGGCAGGTACTGCGGTGAGGCGTGGGTCGACTCGATCTGCGCGGCCACCTCGGGGCGGCGGCACCAGAGCACGACGGGCGTGCCCGCGTCGCAGAGCACCTGCGCGAACGTGGTGCCCCACGACCCCCCGCCGAGCACCGCGGCTCTCACGGACCGGGAGTCCCCGGCTCGTCGCCCGCCGAGCCGGCCTCCTGCAGGGCGCGGAGATCCTGGCGGACCTTCCGGCGCGCGACGGCCGGATGGTAGAAATCGGCCGGCGGCGGCAGGCCGCGCAGCCCGCCGAGCAGGCTCGCCACGTCGTGCATGACCTTGTCGGTAGCGGCCCGGAGCACGGCGTTCGTCATCGGCTGATCGCGGAACTCCGACAGATCGACTGGCGGGCCAGCGACCAGCCTGACGGTCTTGCGCGGCAGCAGCTTCGGCACGTAATTGCCGTACGGCAGGATCTTCTGCGCGCCCCAGTGCGCGATGGGCACGACGGGGACGCCGGACTCCAGGGCGAGCCTGGCCACGCCGGTCTTGGACACCATCGGCCACTGGCCGGGATCCCTGGTGACGGTGGCCTCGGGGTAGAAGATCAGGCACGAGCTCGTCTTGGCGACGAGCTGGGCCGCCTGCTTGAGTACGAGGGCCGCGTCGGCCTGGCCGCGGTAAACCGGGAGCTGCCCCAGCCGGCGCAGGACCTGTCCCAGCACCGGGATCTCGAACAGCGACGACTTAGCCAGGAACACCGGGTACCGCCCGGCGCTGTCGGCGAACAGCGACACGGCAAAGATGTCCATGTACGACAGGTGGTTGACGGCCAGGATGACCGGGCCTGTGGCCGGGATGTGCTCCTGCCCGCCCCAGTCCAGTCGCATCATCATCCGGATGCCCGGCCGCAAGATGATCTTTGAGAAGTTGCGCCAGGCGGTCGAGTACGTGCCGTCTGCCGCCCGAACCTGCCTGCCTGCCATCGTCTCCTCCACCGCCTGCGCCCTGGGAGGATCATATGCATGGCACCGGACCCGCAGACCCCGCTTGCCTGGTCCCTGGTGATCCCCGTCAAGATACTTGCCCAGGCCAAGACGCGGCTCACCGGCCTCGACGCGGAGCGCAGGTCGCGGCTCGTGCTGGCGATGGCAGCGGACACCGTGGCGGCGGCGCTGCAGGCGGACCCGGTCGCGACGGTGCTGGTGGTCACCGACGATCCAGAGGTCCGCCAGGTGGCGGGCGGGCTGGGCGCCGTTGCGCTCGCCGATGTGCCGGGGGCCGGGCTGAACGAGGCGCTCGGTTACGGTGCCGGGTACGCGCAGGAGCGCTGGCCGGGCCATGGCCGCTGCGGCCTGGCGGGGGATCTGCCGGCGATGCGGCCGGCTGAACTCGCGGCCGTCCTTCGGGTGGCGGCCGGGCTCGGCGTGGCCTTCGTGCCCGACGCCGACGGCACCGGTACCGCGCTGTACGCGGCGGCGCCGGGCTCGGCGTTCCTGCCCCGGTTCGGCCCGGCATCCCGCCGCGCGCACCTGGACGGCGGCGCGGCGGAGATCAGTGCCCCCGTGACGGGAGCAGCCCTGGCCGGCCTGCGCCGGGACGTCGACACGGTCGGCGACCTGCGCGCGGCCGCCGCGATCGGGCTCGGCCCGCGGACCCGAGCGGAGCTCGACGGGTGGGTCTAGATGTGCACGATGGGGCAGGTGAGGGTCCTGGTGATGCCGGGAACCCCCTGAATCTGCGCAACCACCATGCGGCCGAGCTCGTCGACGTTGTCCGATTCCGCCCTGACGATCACGTCGTAGGGCCCGGTCACGTCGTCGGCCTGCGTGACGCCCGGGATCTTGCCGATGGCGGTTGCTACGTCGGCCGCCTTGCCCACCTCGGTCTGCACGAGAATGTAAGCCTGCACCATTGCGCCCCTCCACACTCGTGGTTGTCTGCTAACGCTATCGCGGGAGGCCCCCATTACCGTTGCGGACCTAGGTGAGTTCGGGCTGATCGCGGCCATCAAGCAGATGCTGCCAACGGACCCGACCGCAGTCGTCGGCGTCGGCGACGACGCCGCTGTGCTGGCCGCACCAGACGGCCGTACGGTCGCGAGCACCGACTTGCTGATCGAGGGCAGGCACTTCCGGCGTGACTGGTCGAGCGCACGCGACATCGGCGTCAAGGCCGCCGCCCAGAACCTGGCTGACCTCGCGGCGATGGGCGCGGCGCCGACGGCCCTGCTGTTCGGCCTCGCCGTGCCGGCCGCAACGGCGGTGACCTGGGTTCTCGAGCTGACCGGCGGCCTGGTCACCGAGTGCGAGCGAGGCGGGGCGGTCATCGCGGGCGGCGACGTCACCGGCGCAGACGCGGTGATGCTGGGCATCACCGCGCTCGGGACCCTGGCCGGGCGCGCGCCGGTGACTCGGGGCGGTGCCCGGCCGGGCGACGTGCTCGCCCTCTGCGGGGCCGTCGGCCGGTCCGCGGCCGGGCTCGCCGTGCTGCAGGCGGGCCTTGAGCCGGGGAGTGCAGCCGAGCTCGCCGACCTGGTGGCGGCGCACCGCAGGCCGCGACCCGACTACCGGGCCGGCCCGATGGCCGCGGCGGCCGGCGCCACCGCGATGATCGACGTCAGCGACGGCCTGGTCGCCGACCTCGGCCACGTCGCGGCGGCGAGCGGTGTCCGCATCGACGTCCGGTCGGAGAGCCTGGCGACCGCGAGCCTGCGATCCGCGGCCGGCCGACTCGGCGCCGACTGGCGTGATTGGGCTCTCGGTGGCGGTGAGGATCACGCCCTCGCGGCTTCGTTCCCGCCCGAGGCGAGCCTGCCGCCAGGCTGGACGGTGATCGGACACGTCCTCGCGGGGAACGGAGTTGCCGTCGACGCGCGGCCCTGGCATGGTCGCGGTGGCTGGGACCACTTCCTCGCCGGCTCCTCGTGACCTGTGCACATGTACGTTGCACTGGTGGAGTGCTGCCCTGACTTGATATAAACCCCTTGATGCCCCGCCATCGCATCGAGCGTGCACCGCGACACAGGGCGCAGCGGCCCGCGCGAGAGCGCGCCCGACGCGTCCAGTTCCTTACTGTCCCCGCGCGGCCGCCTGGCCACGCCAGGCCGGCCACCGGGCCAGGCCGGGTCAGCCTCGCGTGGCAGGTGATCGGTGCTGGCGCGTCCGATCGGCTGATCGCCGTTGGTGCGCGGCTTCGGCCGCACCGGCGCCGCGTGCTGACCCGGGCGATGCGCGGGCTGCTGGTCTCCCCGTGGTTCGCCGCGGGGGCCGGCTTTGTCGTCGCCGCCGGGGCCTTCATCTACGCGCCGCACGCCCAGATTCAGTTCGGGAACGCGATCGGCGTGACGCAGTGCAAGCTGGCCGGATGTCATCCGACTACCCCGCAGGGCGGCGCGCCGCCGATTGCCGCGGGCGCGGGCGCGGGGCCACTTCCCGCTAGCCCGGCGGCGACCACCCCGACTGCGACAGCCGGCCTGACCTTCAGGTACGCGGAGAACTGGCAGACCCATCGCAGGTTCCAGATGGTGCTCACCGTGACCGGCAAGAGAGCAGTCGGCAACTGGCGGCTTGCGTTCGTGATCCCTGGCGCCACCGACGTCACCGTGCTCGGCGCGGCGTGGCAGCAGTCGGGCACCGACGGTGGCACGGCGAGCGGGACGACAGCAGGTAACAGCCAGGAGCCTGCCGGGACGCCCAGCACGCCGGACTCCGACTGGCCGAGCCATGAAGGCGACGCCGGCAGCGGCAACCCCCAGGCGGATGCCGTGTATCTCATCGTCGACGGCGAAGGCACGCCGGGCGCTCCGGACGGCTGCGTCTTCGACGGCGCGGCGTGCCAGTTCAGCCGCAGCTAGCCAGCGTCGGCCGGGCGCAGCGCGAAGCCGGTGATGAGCGCGCGCAGCGTGGCTGCCACGGCGTCCCTGGTCGCGGCCGGCTCGGCCGAGCCGGCGATCAGCAGGCCCGCCCGGGTGAGCGCACCGAGCAGCAGCCTGGCCAGCGTCGGCGGATCGTCAACCCGCAGCGCCCCGGCCTCGTTGGCGGCTGTAAGCGCCGCGACGGTGGCCGGGAACGCGTAGCGCTCGTCGAGCTCGATGAAGCGCGGCAGCCCTAGCACGGCAGGCGCGTCCGTCAGCATGATCCGCTGCACCTCGGGCTCACGCACACTGTCCAGGAAAGCGCTGAATCCCGCGATGAGCAGCTCGACCACGTCGCCGCCGTCCGCCGCGGCCGTCATGGAGGCGGCCAGCAACTCCGCGTGCAGTTGCTCGAACACGGCCTCGAACACTGCGGCCTTAGTCGGGAAGTGGTAGTAGAGGGCGCCGGTGGTCACCCTCGCCTCGCGGGCGATGTCCTCGACCGAGGTGGCCGCGAAGCCGCTGGCCCCGAACAGCTGCCGGCCCGCGGTCACCAGGGCGGCGCGCGTCTGGGCCACCTGCTCGGATCGCAGCGAGGGGTGTTCATCGGCCATGTCCATTGTCTAGCTCATCGTAGGTTCATTGCGCACATCGGCGCGCTGTGACACAGTGACGCTATGACATAGTGGTGCTATGTTAAAGATTAATAGTATGACAAGGAGGACTGCTATGCGTACTGCTCTGGAGACTGTGCGGGCCGATGGCGCTGCGCTGCTCGACATCGGCGCCGGTCTCACCGAGGCGCAGTGGCAGGCGCCGTCGGGGTGCCAGGGCTGGCGGGTGCAGGACGTGGTCACGCACCTGGCGAACCTGTTCTGGATTCTCATCGACCCGGCGAAGCTGCCCCCGTCTGACGGCGTGCCGACCGAGCAGGCCCAGGAGGCGGCGGTGCAGGCCAGGAGGGGCATGTCCGGGGCCGCGGCGCTCGCTGACTACCAGGAGGCTGCGGGGCCAGCGCTGGAGAAGCTGGCCGAACTGGCGGCGCTCGACCTGGAACTGCCGCTCGGCGATCTCGGCACCTACCCGGCCGCGCTGCTGCCCACGGCGTACAGCTTCGACCACTACACCCATATCCGGGCTGATCTGTTCGGGCCGCGCGGGCCGCTGCCCGGCATCCCGCCGCCGTCCGACGCAGCGCGGATCGCGCCGGTACTTGACTGGATCGCGGCGGCGCTGCCGCAGCAGAATCCGGTCGCGGCCGCCGCGTGCCGACTCGATCTCGAGGTGACCGGAGCGGGGGCGCGGTCCATCACGTTCGGGTCAGGACAGCCCGCGGCCGCCATCCGGTCCGACGGGCCGGCACTCGTCCGCTGGGTGACCCAGCGCGGCAGCTGGGCCGAGGTCGGGGTGCAGGCGACAGGGAGCGAGGAGGCGCTGGCCGCGGCCAGGACCCTCAAGGTGTTCTAGATTGGGGCTCATGTCCAGCTCGCCGCCGCGGGTCCTCGCCATCGCCGGCTCGGACTCCGGCGGCGGGGCCGGCATCCAGGCCGACCTCAAGACCATGCTGGCCCTCGGCGTGCACGGCATGACCGTCGTGTGCGCGGTCACCGCGCAGAACTCGCTCGGCGTGCAAGGCTACTGGGAGCTGCCGGCCGAGGCGGTCAGCGCCCAGCTCGAGTCGGTGCTGAGCGACATCGGCGCGGAGGCCGTCAAGACCGGGATGCTCGCCTCGCCCGCGCTGGTCGGCACCGTGGCCGACGCGCTGGCCGAGGTCGCGGCGCCCATCGTGGTGGACCCGGTCGCGGTGTCCAAGCACGGCGACAGCCTGCTGTCGGCGGGCACCCTGGAGGCGATACGGGACCGGCTGCTGCCGCTGGCGACGGTCGTGACGCCCAACCTGCTGGAAGCCGAGCTGCTCACCGGCCTGAGCATCGCGGATGAGGCGGAGATGCTGCTGGCGGCGCGGGCGCTGCTAGCAATGGGACCGCAGTGGGTGCTGGTGAAGGGCGGGCACCTGCCGGGCAGCCCGGTCGACCTGCTCGTGACTGGCGAGAAGGTGCTCCGCTTCCCCGGCGAGCGCATTACCAGCGTGCACACGCACGGGACCGGATGCACCCTGGCCTCGGCGATCGCGTCCCGGCAAGCGCTCGGCGACGACGTGCCCACCGCCGTTAAGGCGGCCAAGGACTACGTGACCGGCGCGATCGCGGCTGGCTTCGCCCTCGGTGCCGGGATCGGTCCGGTCGATCACGGCTGGCGGCTGCGCGCCGCCGCGCACCTGCGCGGCTGACTTTGTTACCCCGCGCAGCTAGCGGCTGACTTTGCCCGCCTTGATGCAGGACGTGCACACGTTCAGGCGGCGCGGCGTCTTGCCGACCATGGCGCGTACGCGCTGAATGTTCGGGTTCCAGCGGCGGGGAGTCCGGCGGTGCGAGTACGACACGTTATTGCCGAAGCCGGGCCGCTTGCCGCATACGTCACAGACGGAAGCCACGGGATCGCTCCAGTTCGGAAGGTAGACAGTCGGTGCAGGCTATCACGGCCCGGCAGGCGATCTCGCCGCGCTGATCCCGCCCCGACGGTGCTCCAGCCTATCCTGGCGGCATGGCCGTGCTCGCAGATCCGCTGCGCCTGGTCGTCGGCGACAAGGCGGCCAAGCGCCTCGCCGCCGTGCTCGATTTGCACACCGTCGGTGACCTGCTTGGGTACTACCCGCGCCGGTACGACAAGCGGGGCGAGCTTACCGATCTGGCAGGCCTGCGCGACGGCGACCACGTGACGGTGCAGGCCGAGGTCGCCTCGGGCTCGGTCCGCCGGATGCGCAACCGGCCCGGCTCCATCTTCGAGGCCGTCGTCACCGACGGGCGCGGCACGCTGGCGCTGACGTTCTTCGGCCACGGTTCGCAGGACTGGCGGCAGCGCGAGCTGAGCCCGGGTGTCCGCGGCCTGTTCTCCGGTCAGGTCTCCAGCTTCCACAGCAAGCGCCAGCTCACCCACCCGGACTATGAGCTGCTCGGGCCCGGCAGCGCCGGGGCCCGGGCGGCAGAGTTCGCCGCCGAGCTCATTCCCGTCTACCCGGCCAGCAGCCAGCTCGCATCCTGGAAGATCGCCGACTCGGTGCGCGTCGCGCTCGACGTGCTCGACGTCCCCGACGACCCGCTGCCCGCCGCGGTCCGGGCCAGGCACGGCCTGTGCGGGTACGCCGACGCGCTGCGCGGCGTCCACCGTCCCGTCGACGAGGCCGACTACCGGCGGGCCAGGATGCGGCTGAAGTGGGACGAGGCGTTCGCGCTTCAGGTGCTGCTCGCCCAGCGCAGGCTCGCCGCCGCTAGCTACAGCGCGATCCCGCGACCGCCGGTGCCGGACGGGCTGCTCGCCGGGTTCGACGCCGTGCTGCCCTTCGAGCTCACCGTCGGCCAGCAGCTGGCCGGTGCGACGATCGCGGCCGATCTGGCTACTGACCACCCCATGCACCGGCTGCTGCAGGGCGAGGTTGGCTCCGGCAAGACAGTGATCGCGGTGCGGGCCATGCTGCAGGCGGTCGACGCCGCCGGGCAGGCCGTGCTGCTCGCGCCGACCGAGGTACTCGCGCAACAGCATCACCGGTCGATCGCAGCCATGCTCGGCCCGCTCGGCATGGCAGGCCAGCTGGGCGGAGCCGAGCACGCCACCCGGATCACGCTGCTGACCGGGTCGCTGGGCGCGGCGGCACGCCGCCGCGCGCTACTGGCGGCGGCGTCGGGCGAGGCCGGGATCATCGTCGGCACGCACGCGCTGCTCGAGGACCAGGTGCAGTTCGCCGACCTGGCCCTGGTGGTAATCGACGAGCAGCACCGGTTCGGCGTGGAGCAGCGAGACGCGCTGCGCGACAAGGCCGGCGATGGCCGGCCGCACATGCTCGTCATGACTGCCACGCCAATCCCCCGCACCGTGGCGATGACGGTGTTCGGCGACCTGGACGTCTCGACACTGACCGAACTGCCCGTCGGGCGGGCGCCGATCGGCACGCACGTCGTCCCGATCGCGGAGCGGCCGCACTACCTGACCAGAACGTGGGAGCGGATCAGGGAGGAGGTCGCGACCAGCCGCCAGGCGTATGTGGTCTGCCCGCGAATCGGCCTGGACGACGAGGAAAACGAGGGGGTGCCCGCGGCGGTACTCGAGCTGGCGGCCGAGCTGTCCGCCGGGCCGCTTGCCGGGCTGCGGCTGGGCGTCCTGCATGGCAGGCTGCCGGCCGAGGAGAAGGAAAAGGTCATGCTGGCGTTCGCCGACGGGCTGGTGGACGTGCTGGTCACCACCACTGTCGTCGAGGTCGGTGTCGACGTGCCCAACGCGACGGTCATGGTGATCATGGACGCCGACCGGTTCGGCGTCTCCCAGCTGCACCAGCTGCGCGGCCGGGTCGGCCGCGGCAGTCAGCCCGGCCTGTGCCTGCTGGTGACCGAGCAGCCCGAGGGTGCTCAGGCCCGCGACCGGCTCGACGCCGTCGCGTCCATCAGGGACGGGTTCGCACTATCGCGGATAGATCTGGAGCAGCGCCGGGAAGGCGACGTGCTCGGCACGGCGCAGGCCGGGCGAAAGTCGAGCCTGAAGCTGCTGCAGTTGCTGCGCGACGAGGACCTCATCGGCCGCGCCCGCGAGGAGGCGGTCGCGACGGTGCAGGCCGACCCGGCGCTGGCCGGCGAGCCAGGGCTGGCCGCGGCCGTGCGATCGCTCATCGACGCTGAGCAGACCTCGTTCCTGGAAAAGGCGTGAGCCCGCGGATCATCGCCGGGTCAGTCGGCGGGCGCCGGCTGGCGACGCTACCTGGCCGGGCCACCCGGCCCACCAGCGATCGCGCTCGGGAAGGCCTGTTCGCCACCGTCGAAGCGACTCGCGGCGGCCTGGCGGGCGCGGCGGTGCTCGACCTGTACGCGGGCTCGGGGGCGGTCGGGCTCGAGGCGCTCTCCCGCGGCGCCACCGATGTGCTCCTGGTCGAGGCCGACGACCGGGCCGCGCGGGTCATCCGCACGAACATCGCCGCGCTCGGCCTGCCCGGCGCGCGGGTGATCAACGCCGGGGTCGCGCGGGCGCTGGCGGCCGGACCGGCGGGAGAGCGGCCGCGGGACTTCGTGTTCGCCGATCCGCCGTACCGGGTCGACGACGAGGAGATCCAGGCGATGCTGACGACGCTCACGGCTGGCTGGCTGGCGCCCGGCGCCCTGGTGGCGGTCGAGCGGGCAACCCGATCAGGTGCGCCAACCTGGCCAGCAGGGTACGAAGCAGACAGGTCTCGCAGATACGGCGAGGCGACAGTCTGGTACGGTCTCGCCGCGGGCCCACAGCCTGCTGCGATGTCCCAGACAGGAGAGTGAACCGGACGTGCGGCGCGTAGTCTGCCCAGGCTCTTTTGACCCGGTGACCAACGGCCACCTCGACATCATCAACCGCGCCGCCCAGCTCTACGACGAGGTGGTCGTAGCGGTCGGCGCGAACATGGCCAAGGTCACGCTGTTCACCCCGACCGAGCGGGTCGAGCTCATCAGGGAGGCCACCAAGGAGCTCGGCAATGTACGGGTCGACCACTTCGACGGCCTGATCGTCGACTTCTGCCGCCACAACGAGATCTCCGCGATCGTCAAGGGCCTGCGCGCCGTCAGTGACTTCGACTACGAGATGCAGATGGCGCAGATGAACTACAGCCAGGCGGGGGTCGAGACGCTGTTCATGACCACGAACCCGCTCTATGCGTTCCTGTCGTCGAGCCTGGTCAAGGACTTCTGCAAGTACGGCGGCGACGTCAGCGGGCTGGTTCCCGCCAACGTGCTCGATCAGCTGAACGCGAGGCTGCCGCGGGCCTGAGGCTGCTGGTCGCAGATGGCCAGGCGGTTGGGATTGCCGCAGCCCGGCCGGTACGCTAAGCAGGCACTGTGCCACTATCACCTACTGCCATGCCGCCACACTCATCAGCCCGCCGCCACCGGGATATCCGCGGCCCGCTGGTCTTCGATACCAGGGATCTCGGACCCGGGTCGGCGCGTACACTCACCCGGCAGGTGGCGGCGCCTCAGCACGTCGGCGTCGAGCTGGCCAGGGTCCCGGCGGGCGCCGAGCTCGCGCTTGACCTGCAGCTCGAGGGAGTGGCCGAGGGCGTGTTGGTGACGGCGACCGTCACCGGGCCGCTAGCGGGCGAGTGCGCACGGTGCCTGGAGCCGTTCACCGCGCCGCTGAAGGTTCGGTTCCAGGAGCTGTTCGTCCGGGTCGGCGACGCGGCGGTCGACGACCAGGATGGCACGGACAGCTATCGGATCGAGGCCAGCGGTCTGCTGGACCTCGAACCCGCGTTGCGGGATGCCGTCGTGCTCGAGCTGCCGCTCTCGCCGCGGTGCGAGGACGGCTGCCAGGGGCTATGCGCGGAGTGCGGGGTGCGGCTCGCCGACGCCGAGCCTGGCCACGGGCACGAGCAACGCGGTGCCCTGTGGGCAGCGCTGAAGGATTTCCGGCCGGGCGAGCCCGACGACGACCGGGGCCAGGACAGGTAGCGGGAGTGATGACGTGGCAGTACCGAGACCGGCGACGTCGCGTGGAGGTTTCGCCTGGGCGCCATCCTGAGATGCCGTTATTGCACGGAAGGGCGGGCAGGTGACTGATGCAGCTGGCAGGCCTGCCGGGTCTGCCCCGCCTCTCGCCGCCGTGCGGCTGCTCCGCGCGCTGGCGGTCGAGATCAGCCCCGAGCTGCTTGAGCGGTCGCTCATGCACCGCTCCTACGCCTACGAGAACGGCGGACTGCCCACCAACGAGCGGCTGGAGTTCCTCGGGGACTCGGTCCTCGGCCTGATCGTGACGGACACCCTGTTTCGCTCCTACCCGGACCTTCCTGAGGGCCAGCTGGCCAAGCTGCGGGCCGCGGTGGTGAACATGCGCGCCCTGGCGGGCGTGGCCAGGAGCCTGGACCTTGGCGCCTACGTGCGGCTCGGCAAGGGCGAGGAGGCGACCGGCGGCCGGGACAAGTCGTCCATCCTCGCCGACACGCTGGAGGCCGTGATCGGCGCGGTCTACCTGGACCAGGGTCTCGCGGTCGCCGACGGGCTTGTGCACCGGCTGTTCGACCCGGTGATCGCCCGGTCCGCCCGGCTCGGCGCCGGCCTGGACTGGAAGACCTCCCTGCAGGAGCTGACCGCCGCCGAGATGCTCGGCGTGCCCGAGTACCACGTGGAAGAAAGCGGTCCTGATCACCAGAAGTTCTTCCGTGCCGCGGTCCGGATCGGCTCGCAGACCTACGGCAGGGGCGAGGGCAGGTCCAAGAAGGAAGCCGAGCAGCAGGCGGCCGAAGCGGCCTGGACCGCCATCACCGGGGGAATGGCGGGCTCGCCCGCAGCCGACGCGCCAGGGATCTAGCCGGTGCCAGAGCTGCCTGAGGTCGAGGTAATCCGGCGCGGGCTCGAGCAGTTCGTCGTCGGCCGGCACACCGCCGAGGTGACTGTCCTGCATCCGCGGGCGGTGCGGCGCCACCTGGCCGGACCGGCCGACTTCGCGGCCCGGCTGACCGGTCGGGTCGTCGATGGGGCCCGGCGACGCGGCAAGTACCTGTGGCTGCCTATCGGCGATGACGCGCTGCTCGCGCATCTCGGCATGAGCGGGCAACTGCTCGTCGGACCGGCCGCGGCGCCGCTGTCGCCGCACGTGCGGGTCCGGTTCACCTTCACCGACGGCGACACGGACCTGAGGTTCACCGACCAGCGCACGTTCGGGCACCTGCTCGTGTCGGCCGACGGAGCACAGCTGCCGTCGGTGATCGCGCACATCGCTCCCGACCCGCTCGAGGACGCGTTCGACCTGGGCTCGCTGACCACGCGGATGCGCGCCCGCAGGACCGGCGTCAAGCGGGCGCTGCTCGACCAGTCCCTGGTCAGCGGCATCGGCAACATCTACGCCGATGAGGCACTGTGGCGGGTGAAGCTGCACTACGCCAGGGCGACCGATCGGCTGCGGCCCGGCCAGATCGTGAGCGTGATGGGCGCCGTGACGGAGGTCTTCACCGCGGCGCTCACGGACGGCGGCACGAGCTTTGACAGCCTGTACGTGAACGTCAACGGGGAGAGCGGGTACTTCGACCGGTCCCTGAACGCCTACGGCCGCGCGGGCGAGCCGTGCCCGCGCTGCGGCACCCCGATCCGCCGAGATGCGTTCATGAACCGGTCGTCGTATACCTGCCCGCGCTGTCAGCCGCGGCCACGGCCCGGCCGATGGTAGGCCGCCTGGACGACATCGTGGACATGCGGCTGACGGCGTGGGTAGCGGGTCGCGTGCAGGGCGTGGGGTTCCGCTGGTGGGTGCGCGCCAGCGCGCTCGAGCTTGGGCTGACCGGCTATGCGGAGAACCTGACTGACGGCCGGGTCAAGGTCGTCGCCGAGGGACCCGAGCACGGCTGCCGCGAGCTGCTTGGCAGGCTCGGCGCCGAGGGCTCGCCACGACGGCCGGGCAGGGTGAGCGGGGTGACCTGCCGGTGGGCGGAGGCAGCGGGTAGCCTGACTGGATTCGCCGAGCGATAAGCTCGTCGGCGGGTCGGCTACGGTTTAAATCTGGCCTCTGACCTGCATGATCGTCAAACTTGACCTAATAGCCTTGACGGTGGGACCATAGAGGTGTTAACAAGCGCGCAGCTCCCGTGCAGATAGTTCTGTGCGGATAATTCTGCCCGGAGAGTTCTGTCTGGAGCCTGCTGCCCGGCGTCTGCGCGCAGTGCCCACCCTGGTCACTCAGTGTGGAGGACCTTACACAATGGCAAAGGCTCTACTCGGCCACGTCGGCGGGCCGGATCCCCGCATGGTCGCAGAGATGCGCCGCCTTCAGCAACGAGTACGCGACCTGGAAGCCGAGCTAGCCCGGCTTCAGGACGAGAATGATGTGCTAGTCGCTTCGGCGGGTCATGACCTGCTCATTCCGGTCCGCGAGCCAGCGCTCACCTAATCCAGGCGCTGGTGCCAAACAACCGAAAGGCGAGGGACGCTTAGGCGTCCCTCTTCGGTTTTCTGGCAGGTCATCGCGGGTCCTGGTTCGGTTATTGCTTCCCGGGTACTAGGGTGCGAACGTAGGCGGCCGGGGAGGAGTCTGCAGGTGTACCTGAAGACCCTGACCCTGCGCGGCTTCAAGTCCTTCGCCACCGCCACCACGCTGCGGTTTGAGCCGGGGATCACCTGCATCGTCGGGCCGAACGGCTCAGGGAAATCCAACGTGGTCGACGCGTTCGCCTGGGTGATGGGAGAGCAGGGCGTCAAGCCACTGCGCGGCGGCAAGATGGAGGACGTCGTCTTCGCCGGCACGGCGGGGCGGTCGCCACTCGGCCGGGCCGTGGTGGCGCTCACGATCGACAACAGCGACGGCGCGCTGCCCATCGACTACTCCGAGGTCACGATCAGCCGGCTGTTGTTCCGGTCCGGACAGAGCGAGTACGCCATCAACGGCGACCAGTGCCGGCTGCTCGACGTCGCCGAGCTGCTGTCCGACACCGGCCTCGGCCGGGAGATGCACGTCATCGTCGGCCAGGGACAGCTCGACGAGGTGCTCAACGCCGGGCCGGAGGCGCGCCGTGCGCTGATCGAGGAAGCGGCCGGCGTGCTGAAGCACCGGCGGCGCAAGGAAAAGGCGGTCCGCAAGCTCGACGCCATGCAGGCGAACCTGACCCGGCTCGTCGATCTCACCGGCGAGCTCGGCCGCCGGCTCAAGCCGCTCGGCAGGCAGGCGGAGATCGCCAAGAAGGCAGCACTCATCCAGGCGGAGCTGCGCGATGCCCGGCTGCGGCTATTGGCCGACGAATATGTGACGCTCGCCGCCGAGCTCGAGCGGGACCACGCGGACGAGGCAGCGGCGGCGCAGCTGCGGACCACGCTGGAGGCCGCGCTCGCGCGGGCCAGGGCGGAGGAGGCCGCGCACGATGCCGCCGAACTGCAGCACGCGCCCCGGCTGGCGGCCGCGCAGGACGCGTTCTTCGCGCTGTCCGGTCTGGCCGAGCGGATGCGCGGCGTCCTCGGCCTGGCGACCGAGCGACAGCGGTACCTGACGGCGCCCGAGCCGCAGCGCGCCGGGCGCGATCCGGACGAGCTGGAGCGCGAGGCCTCGGAGCTGCGCGCGCAGGAAAAGGGACTGGCGGACCGGCTTACCAGCAGTCGCGAACAGCTGACTGCGGCGATCGCCCAGCGACAGCAGGTCGAGGCGGCGCTGGCAGAGAACGAGCGCCGGCTGGCGGCTGACGCCAAGGCGGCCGCGCAGCGCGCTGACCGGCTCGCCCGGCTGCGCAGCCAGGTCGAGGCCGCCCTCAGCCGGGCCAGCGCGGCGCAGGAAGAGGCCGGGCGGCTGGCCGAGGTGGCCGAGCAGGCCAGGGCCAGGGCCGAGCAGGCGCAGGTCGAATACGCGGCGCTGCAAGACCGGGAAGCCGACCGAGAGCACGGCCGGATCGACCTCGCGGCTGCGCACGAAGAAGCCGCTGCCGCGGTGACCGCGGTTGCGACCCGGGTGGCCGAGCTGCGCCGGGCCGAGCACATGGCCAGCGACCAGCGGGCCGGGCTGCGAGCCAGGGCGCAGGCGCTAGCCGAGGCCGTCACCAGCGGCGCGGACGCGTCCGAGGTGCTGCTGGCGGAGGCGGGCGCTTTCGACGGCGTGCTCGGGCCGCTGGCCGGGCTGCTGAGGGTGGCCGACGGCGCGCAGGAAGCCATAGCGGCCGCGCTCGGCGGCGCGGCCGGGTCGGTGGCGGTGTCGGGCCTGGACGCGGCCGTCGCCATCATGGCAGCGCTCCGCAGCCGGGACGCCGGGCGCGCAGCCCTGGTGATCGCCGGCGACGCCACCGACCCGCCGGCGGAGGGCCTGGCAAGACGCGTGGCGCTGGACGGGTCCAGCCCTGGCACGCCCGCGCTCGACCTCGTCAGCGCCCCGGCTGAGCTCGCCGGCGCTGTTGCCGAGCTGCTCGGTGACGTCGTGGTGGTGGCTGACCTGCGGGCCGGCGTGCGGGCGCTCCGGGCCGAGCCGCGGCTGCGGGTGGTGACCCCGGATGGCGACGCGCTGGGCACGCACCTGGCCCGCGGCGGCTCCGCGGGTAAGCAGAGCTTGCTGAGCCTGCGCGCGGCGGCGAGTCAGGCCGCGGCGCAGCTTGGCCAGGCTGAGAGCCGCTGCCAGCGGGCCGAGCGGCAGCTCGCAGGGGCCCTGGACGACGAGGAGCAGGCCAGGCA